>DAORNX010000116.1:0-6901 GCA_035441225.1 Caulobacter sp. | reverse complement strand
ACCCTGCCGCAATTGCGCGAACGGCATGACGCGGTGCTGCTGGCGACAGGCGTCTACGCGGCCCGCGAACTGGAAATGCCGGGCGCCGGCTCGGACGGCGTGGTCGCCGCGCTCGACTATCTGATCGCCTCCAACCGCAAGGGCATGGGCGACATGGTCGCCGACTTCGAGGCGGGGACCCTCAACGCCGCCGACAAGGACGTGGTCGTTGTCGGCGGCGGCGACACGGCGATGGACTGCGTCCGCACGGCCGTGCGTCAGGGCGCCCGGTCGGTGACCTGCCTCTATCGCCGCGACCGCGAGAACATGCCCGGCTCGATGCGGGAGGTGACCAACGCCGAGGAGGAAGGCGTGGTCTTCGAATGGCTGGCCGCGCCGCGCGGCCTGCTGGGCGACGCCGACGGCGTCACGGGCGTGCGCGCGATCCGCATGCGGCTGGGCCCGCCCGACAGTTCGGGCCGACGGGCCCCCGAGCCGGTCGACGGTTCGGACTTCGACCTGCCCGCCCGGCTGGTGATCAAGGCCCTCGGCTTTGACCCGGAAGACCTGCCGGCCACCCTCGGTCAGCCCGACCTGGCGATCAGCCGCTGGGGCACGGTGAAGATCGACCGCAGGACCCAGGCGGCCAACCTCGACGGGGTGTTCGCGGCCGGCGACATCGCCCGCGGCGCCTCGCTGGTCGTCTGGGCCATCCGCGACGGCCGCGACGCCGCCGATTCCATCCACAGCTACCTGCGGGCGAAGGCGGACTCTCCCGCCCTCGTCGCGGCCGAGTGACCGACATGAGCGACGCCCTCGACCTCTATCTCAAGAACCGCCAGCGGCTGATCGATGGTCACGCCTACGATCCGTCGTCGGAGCGCGACAACTGCGGCGTCGGCCTGGTCTGCGCCATCGACGGCAAGCCGCGCCGCGAGGTGGTCGACCTCGCCATCAAGGCGCTCAAGGCCGTCTGGCACCGGGGCGCCGTCGACGCCGACGGCAAGACCGGCGACGGGGCCGGCATCCTGCTGTCGGTGCCGCAGGACTTCTTCGCCGACCAGGTGCGCAACACCGGCCACAAGCTGCGCCCGGGGGCGATCGCCGTGGGCCAGGTCTTCCTGCCGCGCACGGACCTCGGCGCCCAGGAGGCCGCCCGCACCATCGTCGAGAGCGAGGCGCTGCGCTTCGGCTTCTACATCTACGGCTGGCGTCAGGTGCCGGTCGACACCTCGGTGATCGGCGAGAAGGCCAACGCCACCCGGCCCGAGATCGAGCAGATCATGCTCTCGCCGCCGTCGGGCATGGAAGGCGAGGCGCTGGAGCGCGCCCTGTTCCTGTGCCGCAAGCGGATCGAGAAAAAGGTCGCCGCCGCGGCGATCAACGACTTCTACATCTGCTCGTTGTCGGCCCGGTCGCTGATCTACAAGGGCATGTTCCTGGCCGAGAACATCGACGACTTCTATCCGGACCTGCGCGACGAGCGGTTCGCCGCGGCGGTGGCCATCTTCCACCAGCGCTACTCGACCAACACCTTCCCCCAGTGGCGGCTGGCCCAGCCGTTCCGGATGCTGGCCCACAACGGCGAGATCAACACGCTGAAGGGCAACACCAACTGGATGAAGAGCCATGAGATCCGCATGGCCGCCCAGGCGTTCGGGGAATTCGGCGACGACGTGAAGCCGGTGATCCAGCCCAGCGGCTCGGACTCGGCGGCGCTCGACAACACCTACGAGATTCTCGTCCGCGCCGGCCGGTCGGCCCCGATGGCCAAGGCCCTGCTGATTCCGGAAGCCTGGGCCACCCGGTCAGACGAGCAGATGAAGCCCGAGCACCGGGCGCTCTACTCCTACTGCAACGCCGTGATGGAGCCGTGGGACGGCCCGGCGGCCCTCTGCGCCACCGACGGCCGCTGGGTCGTGGCCGGCAAGGACCGCAACGGCCTGCGCCCGCTGCGTGTGGCCTATACCGACGACGGCCTGGTGATCATGGGCTCCGAGGCCGGCATGTGCGGCGTCGAGGAGACCCGCATCGTCCGCAAACTGAACATCTCGCCCGGACGGATGATCGCCATCGACCTGGTCGAGGGCCGCCTCTACGACGAGGAGGCGATCATCGATCGCCTGGCCGGCGCCCATCCCTACACCGACTGGCTCGGCAACATGGTCGAGCTGGAAAGCCGCATCGGCCCCGGCCCGGAGCCGCGGCGGTTCGCCGGCGAGGAACTGGCCCGCCGTCAGGCCGCCGCCGGTATGACGCTGGAGGATCTCGAGCTGGTGCTCGCCCCGATGGTCGAGGACGGCAAGGAGGCGATCGGCTCGATGGGCGACGACACGCCGCTGGCCGTGCTGTCGGACAACTACCGTCCGCTGAGCCACTATTTCCGGCAGAACTTCAGCCAGGTGACCAACCCGCCGATCGACCCGCTCCGCGAGACCGGGGTGATGAGCCTGAAGACCCGCTTCAAGAACCTCGGCAACATCCTTGTCGAGGACGAGGCCCAGACCGACGTCTATGTGCTCGAGAGCCCGGTGCTGACCACCGGCATGTACGAGCGGCTGCTGGGCTACATCGGCGACAAGGCGCTGGCGGTGATCGACTGCACCATGCCGATCCCGGCGGACGAGGCCCGGCCGGGCGACGCCCTGCGCGCCAATCTCGACCGCATCCGCGCCGAGGCCGAGGACGCGGCCCTGCGCGGCTGCGCCACCATCGTCCTGACCGACGAACACAGCACGGCCGAGCGGGTCGCCCTGCCGATGATCCTGGCCACCGGCGGGGTTCACGCCCATCTGGTTGGCAAGGGCCTGCGGTCCTACGTCTCGATCATCGTGCGCTCGGCCGAGTGCATGGACACCCATTATTTCGCGGTGCTGGTCGGGGTCGGCGCCACGGCGGTCAACGCCTGGCTCAGCCAGGAGAGTTTCCAGGACCGGCTCGACCGCGGCCTGCTGGGCGAGGCGACGCTGCGGGACACCTGCGTCAACTTCAAGACCGCCATCGAGCAGGGCCTGCTGAAGATCATCTCCAAGATGGGCATCGCGGTGATCTCGTCCTACCGCGGCGGCTACAACTTCGAGGCCGTCGGCCTGTCGCGATCGCTGGTGGCCGAATTCTTCCCCGGCATGCCCTCGCGCATTTCCGGCATCGGCTTCGCGGGCCTGGAAAAGCGCGCCGTCGAGCTGCACCGGCGCGCCTGGGACCCGGCCTTCATCGCCCTGCCTGTCGGCGGCTTCTACAAGGCCCGCCGCTCGGGCGAGGCGCACGCCTTCGAGGCGCGCATGATCCACACCCTGCAGCGCGCCTGCGACACCGGCGACTACGAGACCTACCGGCGCTTCTCCGAGGGCATGCGCACCCTGCCGCAGATCCAGCTGCGCGATCTGCTCGACTGGCGCAGCGACCGCAAGCCGCTGAACCCGGACGAGGTCGAGAGCGTCAACGAGATCCGCAAGCGGTTCCTGACCCCGGGCATGAGCCTGGGCGCCCTGGGCCCGGAGGCGCACGGCGCGCTGAACATCGCCATGAACCGCATCGGGGCCAAGTCGGTCAGCGGCGAGGGCGGCGAGGATCGCGCCCGCTATCGCCCGCTGCCCAACGGCGACAATCCCAACAGCGCGGTCAAGCAGGTGGCCTCCGGCCGGTTCGGCGTCACCGCCGAATACCTCAACGAATGTCGCGAGATCGAGATCAAGGTCGCCCAGGGGGCCAAGCCCGGCGAGGGCGGCCAGCTGCCTGGCTTCAAGGTCACCGAGATGATCGCCCGGCTGCGCCACGCCACGCCCGGGGTGATGCTGATCAGCCCGCCGCCGCATCACGACATCTACTCGATCGAGGATCTCGCCCAGCTCATCTATGATCTCAAGCAGATCAATCCGGACGCCCGGGTCACCGTCAAGCTGGTGTCGATGACCGGCATCGGCGCCATCGCGGCGGGCGTGGCAAAGGCCAAGGCCGACGTGATCCTGATCTCCGGCCATGTGGGCGGCACGGGCGCCAGCCCGCAGACCTCGATCAAATACGCCGGCTCGCCCTGGGAGATGGGCCTGTCCGAAGCCAACCAGGTGCTGACCCTCAACAACCTGCGCCACTCCGTCCGCCTGCGGACGGACGGTGGCATCCGCACCGGTCGCGACGTGGTCATCGCCGCCATGCTGGGGGCCGAGGAGTTCGGCATCGGCACGGCCAGCCTGATCGCTATGGGCTGCATCATGGTCCGTCAGTGCCATTCCAACACCTGCCCGGTGGGGGTCTGCACCCAGGACGAGGCCCTTCGCGCGCGCTTCACCGGAACGCCGGACAAGGTGGTCAACCTGTTCACCTTCATCGCCGAGGAGGTGCGCGCCATCCTCGCCCGGCTGGGCTTCCGCTCGATCCAGGAGATCGTCGGCCGCACCGACCTGCTGACCCAGGTCTCCCGCGGGGGCGAACATCTCGACGACCTCGACCTCAACCCGCTGCTGGTTCGCGCCGACCCGGGCTCGAACAAGCCCTACTGCACGGTGGAGGGCCGCAACGAGGTGCCCGACACGCTCGACGCCCAGATCGTCCGGGACGCGGCCCCCCTGCTCCAGCGCGGCGAGAAGATGCAGCTGACCTACACCGTGCGGAACACCGCCCGGGCGATCGGCGCGCGCATCTCCAGCCACATCACCCGCAAGTTCGGCATGAGCGCCCTGCCGTCGGACCATCTGACCCTCGAGCTCAAGGGCTCGGCCGGCCAGAGTCTCGGCGCCTTCGCCGTGCGCGGCCTGCGTATCGTGCTGACCGGCGAGGCGAACGACTACGTCGGCAAGGGTCTGTCGGGCGCGACCATCGTCGTGCGGCCGTCGTCACACCTGGCTTCGCCGGAGTCCAACGCCATCATCGGCAACACCTGCCTCTACGGCGCGACGGCCGGGAAGCTGTTCGCCGCCGGCCAGGCGGGCGAGCGGTTCGCGGTGCGCAATTCCGGCGCCGTCACGGTGGTCGAGGGCTGCGGCGCCAACGGCTGCGAATACATGACCGGCGGCGCGGCCGTGATCCTGGGCCCCACCGGCGGCAACTTCGGCGCCGGCATGACCGGCGGCATGGCCTATGTGCTGGACCTGGCCGGCCGCTTCAGGGGGCGGGTCAATCCCGACAGCGTCATCGTCCAGCGACTGGCCTCGCCCCACTGGGAAGAGCATCTGCGCCGGCTGATCGCCGAGCACGCCCACGAAACCGGTTCGGCCTTCGCCCAGGGCATCCTGCGCGACTGGGACCGCATGCGCGGGCAGTTCTGGCAGGTCTGCCCCAAGGAGATGGCCGGCCGGCTCGACCATCCGCTGGAGTCCGAGGAAGCGGCCTTCGAACGCGCGTAGATCCGACCCGAATTGGGCTGAGGCGTGTGGTCGCACCATTACCGATTTGTCATCTTTCCGTTCGATCGCTCTGAAGGCTGCCCATAGCTTGTCGCGGAACGCGGGTCTTCGAACGGCCCCGTCCAGGGGGCGACATGACAACGAAGCCGGCGCCGGACATTGGCGCGCTGGTCAGGGCGGCGGAGGCGGAGCTCCGGCTGCGGAACTCGACGGCCGCGCTGGAGCTGCTCGCACGCGCCGAAGCGGCGGCGCCCGCCGACATTCCCGTCAAGATGCTCAAGGCCTCGGCCCTGCGCCTGGCCGGGGATCTGCCGGGCGCGCTTGCCGCGCTCGAAGGCGTCCTGACCCAGGATCCCTATCACTTCCTTGCGCTTCTCTCGAAGGGAGCGCTGCTGGAGCGGCTGGTGGGTCCGCGCATCGCCGCACGGTTCTATCGCGACATCCTTGAAGCCGCGCCGCCGGAGGAGCGGATCCCGCCCGGTCTTGCCGCCCCCATCGCCCACGCCCGCAAGCTCGTGGCCGAGATGTCGGACGATCTGGCGGATTTCCTGCGCCAGCGGGTCAGCACGGTGAAGGCGCGGCACGGCAACGCCTCACTGGCGCGTTTCGAGGAGGCTCTCGACATCTATGCGGGGCGTCGCAAGCCGTTCGTCCAGCAGCCGCTTCTGATGCATTTCCCACAACTGCCCGCGATCCCGTTCCATGACCGGGCCCACTTTCCCTGGTTGCCGGAGCTGGAGGCGGCCACCGACATGATCCGCGGCGAACTGGACGTCGCGCTGGACGTCGCCCACGAGGATTTCGCGCCGTACGTCGCCTATCCACCCGGGACGCCGGTCGGCCAATGGCGCGACCTGAACAACTCGACGAACTGGCGGTCGCTTTGGTTGTGGAAGGACGGTCGCCGGCAGGACCAGGCCTGCGCGATCTGTCCCGGGACGGCCGCCCTGCTCGACACGTTGCCCATGGCCGACCAGCCGGGATTTGCGCCAACCGCCCTGTTTTCGGCGCTTGAGGCCCATACGCGTATCCCGCCGCACACAGGATCGACCAATACTCGCCTGCTGGTGCATCTGCCGCTGATCCTGCCGGGCCCGGCAGGATTTCGAGTCGGCAACGAGACGCGCGCCTGGCGAATGGGCGAGGCATGGGTGTTCGATGACTCCATCGAGCACGAGGCGTGGAACGACGCAGACGCGCTGCGCGTGATCCTGATCTTCGATGTCTGGAATCCGTTCCTCAGCGAGGCGGAGCGCGACTTGCTGACGGTCATGATGAACGCCCGCAACGCCTATTATTCCGGCGGCGACTCGCCGATGTAGCGGGCGCGGGGGCGGATCAGGGTGCCGGTCTGGACCTGCTCCATGGCGTGGGCCAGCCAGCCCGCCGTCCTCGCGACCGCGAACAGGGCGAACGGGGCGTCGGCGGGCAGGCCGAACCGCGCGCACAGGGCGGTGACCGCGAAGTCGACGTTGGCGGCCTCGCCGGTCATGCGCTCGACCACCGCCTGGAGGGCGAGGTACTCCGGCGGCGGTTCGAAGGCGGCCAGCAGGGCGGCCGCGCGAGGGTCGCCATCCGGG
>DAORNX010000115.1:0-6926 GCA_035441225.1 Caulobacter sp. | reverse complement strand
CCATGTCCGAACAGACCGCCCAGGAACCGACGATGGAGGAGATTCTCGCCTCCATCCGGCGCATTATCTCCGAGGACGACGCGCCGCCCGCCGAGGCGCCGGCCGCGTTCGAGGAGCCGGCCGTGGCCATGGCCTCCGCGCCCACGCCCGCGCCGGTCGAGCCTGACGACGACGATGTTCTCGAGCTGACCGAGACGATCGAGGCCGCCGACGATATCGAGACGGTCGGGGACCTTGATGTCTACAGCGCGCCGAAGGCCGCGCCGGAGCCCGCCTGGGAACCCGAACCTGAACCTGAACCCGTCTTCGCGGCGGCGCCGGAGCCGGCGCCGGCCCCAAGCTACACGACGGGCTCGGCGTCGATTTCCGGTGGCACCACGATCGAGGAGCTGGTCCGCAGCATCCTGGAACCCAAGCTGCAGGAATGGGCCGACCAGAACCTGGACGGCATCGTCCGCTCGATCCTGCGCGAAAAGCTCGACCGAGTATTCCGCTAGGCCATAGAGGCCGGCGCGCCACGCCGGCCTTGCCGCTTCGCGATCCCGATCACCTTTGATAGAGACCGGCGGCCCGCAGCCAGCGCGCCGCCCTTTTGCGTGTCCAATTCCATGCTCGACAAGACCTTCGACCCCCAGACCGTTGAACCGCGCCTCTACAGGGCGTGGGAAGAGTCCGGCGCGTTCGCCCCCACCGACGACCCGGCCGCCGAGCCGTTCAGCATCGTCATCCCGCCGCCCAACGTCACGGGCAGCCTGCATATCGGCCACGCGCTGAACAACACGCTGCAGGACGTGCTGATCCGCTTCCAGCGCATGCGCGGCAAGGCGGCCCTGTGGTTGCCGGGCACCGACCACGCCGGCATCGCCACCCAGATGGTCGTCGAGCGCCAGCTGGCCGCGGCGGGCAACATGGGCCGCCGCGAGATGGGCCGCGAGGCCTTCGTCGCCAAGGTCTGGGACTGGAAGGCCGAGAGCGGCGGGGTGATCGTCAACCAGCTGCGCCGCCTGGGCGCCAGCTGCGACTGGTCGCGCGAGCGCTTCACCCTCGACGAGGGCCTGTCCGCCGCCGTGCGCAAGGTGTTCGTCACGCTCTACAAGCAGGGCCTGATCTACCGCGACAAGCGGCTGGTGAACTGGGACCCGCAGTTCCAGACGGCCATTTCCGACCTCGAGGTCGAGCAGAAGGAGGTCGACGGCGCCTACTGGCACTTCGCCTATCCGCTCGAGAACGGCGTCACCTACCGGTATCCAGTCGCCTTCGACGAGGACGGCAAGGCCACCGAGTGGGAGACGCGCGACTACATCGTCGTCGCCACCACGCGGCCGGAGACCATGCTGGGCGACACGGCCGTCGCCGTTCACCCGGACGACGAGCGCTACCGGGACCTGGTCGGCAAGACCGTGAAGCTGCCGATCGTCGGCCGCTCGATCCCGATCGTCGCCGACGACTACGCCGACCCGACCAAAGGCTCGGGCGCGGTGAAGATCACGCCCGCGCATGACTTCAACGACTTCGAGGTCGGCAAGCGCCACGGGCTGGAAGCGATCAGCATCCTCGACGCCTTCGGCCGGATCAATGACAACGCGCCGGAGGCCTACCGCGGTCACGACCGCTTCGTCGCCCGCAAGATGGTCATCGAAGCCTTTGAACACCTTGAGCTTCTCAAGGGCATCGAGAAGACCCGCCACATGGTGCCGCACGGCGACCGCTCGGGCGTGGTCATCGAGCCCTTCCTGACCGACCAGTGGTACGTCGACGCCGAGACGCTCGCCAGGCCCGCCATCAAGGCCGTTGAGGAGGGGGCGACCGTCTTCGAGCCGGCCAACTGGGACAAGACCTACTTCGAGTGGATGCGCAACATCCAGCCCTGGTGCATCAGCCGCCAGCTGTGGTGGGGCCACCGGATTCCGGCTTGGTTCGATGACCAGGGCAATGTCTACGTCGAGGAGACCGAGGAGGCGGCCCGCGCCGCCGCCGGCGGGAAGGCGCTGACGCAGGACGAGGACGTCCTGGACACCTGGTTCTCGTCCGGCCTGTGGCCGTTCTCGACGCTGGGCTGGCCGGAGAAGACCGCCGACCTGGCGCGGTTCTACCCGACCCACACCCTGGTCACCGGTTTCGACATCATCTTCTTCTGGGTCGCCCGGATGATGATGATGGGCCTGCATTTCACCGGCGAGGTTCCGTTCCAGCGGGTGGTCATCAACGCCCTGGTGCGCGACGCGTCCGGGGCCAAGATGAGCAAGTCCAAGGGCAATGTCATGGACCCGCTGGAGCTCATCGACCAGTACGGCTGTGACGCGGTGCGCTTCACCCTGACGGCCATGTCGGGCCAGGCGCGTGACATCAAGCTGTCGACCCAGCGCATTGAAGGATATCGTAATTTCGGCACCAAGCTGTGGAACGCCACCCGCTTCGCCCAGATGAACGGCTGCATGCGCGTCGAGGGCTTCGATCCGGCCGGCGTCGAGCAGACCATCAACAAGTGGATCCGCGGCGAGGCGGTCAGGACGGCCGCCGAGGTCACGCGCGCGCTCGACGCCTGCGCCTTCAGCGACGCGGCCAGCGCGCTCTACCGCTTCATCTGGAACGTCTACTGCGACTGGTATGTCGAGTTGGCCAAGCCGATCCTGAACGGGTCGGACGAGGCGGCCCGGGCCGAGACCCAGGCCATGACCGCCTGGGTGCTCGACCAGTGTCTGCTGCTGCTGCACCCGGTCATGCCGTTCATCACCGAAGAGCTGTGGGACAAGACCGCCGAGGGCGGCCCGGCCCGCGACGGATTCCTGATGACGGCGCGCTGGCCCGACCTGCCGGAGGCCTGGATCGACTCGCGGGCCGAGGCCGAGATCGGCTGGATCGTCGACCTGGTCACCGAGGTGCGCTCGATCCGCGCCGAGATGAACGTGCCGCCGGGCGCCCGCGTGCCCCTGACCCTGTCGGGCATGAGCGAGGAGACCCGGGCGCGGCTGGCGCGCCATCGTGACCTGATCCTGACGCTCGGCCGGCTCGGCTCGGCCGAGGAGGGCGAGCCGCCGGCCGGATCGGCGCCCTTCACCCTGGGCGAGGCCACGGCCGCCATCGCCATCGCCGACTTCATCGACCTGGCCGCCGAGCGCGCGCGCCTGACCAAGGAGATCGCCGGCCACGCCGGCGACATCGAGCGGGTCAACCGCAAGCTCGGCAACCCCGACTTCCTGGCCAAGGCCAAGGAAGAGGTCATCGAGGAGAACCGCGAGAAGCTCGCCGAGGCCGAGGCCGCAAAGGCCCGGCTCGAAGCCGCGCTCGGGCGGCTGCAGAGCGTGGGGTAGGGGCTCAGGGACATGTACGTCAGTACGTGTCCCTGTTCGGCTGAAGGGGACACGCACTGAAGTGCATGTCCCCGTGCTCGCTTCAGTATGGCCGCAGCACCGCCGCCACCCGCCGCCCCAGCTCGGCCAGCGCCGCGCGCCTGAACACGGCCAGCAGCAGCACGGCGAAGGCCAGGTTGGTGCAGGCGGCGATGAACAGGCCGCCGCCGTCATGGTTCGGGTCCGTCCCCAATGGCGTAAACAGGTGGAAGCTGACGGCGCCGGTCATCACCAGCAGCCCGGCCAGGGCGCCGCCGGCCTGCAGGTGCTTGAACCTGGGATGCAGCCCGACAATCAGCAGCGTCGAAGCCAGTAGTTCGATCGAGCCGATGACATACTGCGAGAACAGTCCGGTGTGGCCGAACAGCCCCGGCGCCCCCAGGCCGGTCGCCCAGCCGTCGAGCAGGCCGAAGATCACCTGGGTCTTGGGATGGTCGGTGAACTTGTAGCGCAGGCTGTCGAGGAAGATGACGGCCATGAACACGGCCATCAGGTCGGGCAGGTATTTCAGCACGCGGTTCATGGTGGCGCTCACTTGGTCAGGACGGTCGGCCAGTTGCCGTCGCCCTTGCGGATGAAACCGGGGATGTCCTTGACCCAGCGGGACTGAATCTCGTCATTGTAGTTGAGGTAGAGCTTGCCGCCGACGATCTTCCAGTTCAGCGGATCGCCCTTGGCCGTGTAGCCGTTGGCCACGGCCCAGGCGCAGTAGCCGCCGTATTGCGGCGCATAGCTGGCCGGGCTGGCCCTGAACTTCGCCAGGTTGGCGGCCGACGAGAACTGCCAGCGGGCGCCTTTCCAGTCGGTGGCGAATTTCGGGTCGCCCTTCACCGGATGGCCGACGGTGAAATAGGCCACCACGTCGTAGCCGCCGGCGGCGAGCTGCGAGAAGGGCGCGGTGTAGACCGGCGGCTTGGCGGCCAGCGCCGCGCCGGGGAGGGCGGCGGTGGCGAGGACCAGGACGAGCAACAGGCGTTTCATGGCGGGTCTCCTTCAGGCCAAACGCCGACCCAGGGTCAGGGCGTAGGCGATTTTCGGCGGATCAAGCGGGGTCTGCGCCATCCGGGCGGCGCTGGCGGACAGGGTCTTGAGCCCGACGCCCAGCACGACTTCCAGGGCGTTGGCAGGCGTGAAGCCGGCGTCGAGGAACGGGCTGAGGTCGTCCGGCCCGAACCATGACCTGGGTGAAGCGCCGCAGCGCCTCCAGCCGGCGATCGACGAGCGGCCGGCCGGCCCGGGCGTCGGCGATGGCGTCCTCATCCAGGGCGGCTTCGCGCGCCCGGGCCACGTGGGCCGGCGTGCAATAGCGGCTGCCCAGCGCCACGGCGGCCGTCCGCAGCACCAGCTGCTGTTCGCGCGGCGAAAGGCCGCTCTTGCGGAAGATCGCCGACAGGGCGGCATAGCCTTCAAGCAGGGCCGGAGCCTCGGCCATCTGGGCCAGCAGGGCGGGCACGTAGCCGATCGACTGGCCGGCCTGTTCGAGGAACGGCTTGGCCTCGAACGGGGCGGTGGCGCGGGTGTGCAGCGGAAACGCAGTCATGACCCGAGCCTGCCCGAATTGGGTCACGAGCGTAATCCCGGCGGCCGGCATCGTCACCATGCACGCCCGGCATGGATCGCGCCGACCACGGGGTCTCAAACAGCTGTTTGCAAGCCCGCCCCGGCTGTGCTTTGGACGGCCCAAGCGTCGCCAAGAACGTCCAGCCAGTTGCAGGGAGAATTCGCATGACCGACGCCGCCCAGTCCGAGAAGCCGTGGCCCGTGATGACCGTGCGGGAGGCCTACGCCATCCTCACCGCGCCCGGCATGCCCACCGAGATGGAAGAGGTCGTCATCCGCGGCATCCCGACCCGGGTGTGGAAGAACGCCCCGGCGACCATCCGCGACGTGGTCGCCATCGGCCGAGCGCACGGCGACAAGGTCTTTCTGGTTCACGAGAACGAGCGCGTCACCTTCGAGGCCTTCCACCGCGCGGTCGCGGCCTTCGCGCAGGCGCTGGCGGACAGGGGCGTGGTCAAGGGGGACCGGGTGGCCATCGTCATGCGCAATCTGCCCGAATGGCCGGTGGCCTTCTACGCCGCGGCCAGCCTTGGCGCGATCGTCACGCCGCTGAACGCCTGGTGGACGGGACCGGAGCTCGAGTACGGCCTGACCGACTCGGGCGCCAAGGTCTGCGTCGTCGATGTCGAGCGGTTCGACCGTCTCTCCGAGCACTTCCCGAACTGTCCCGACCTGCGGCACGTGTTCGTCAGCCGGATGACCGACGAGGTCGCCCACCCGTTCGTCAGCAAGCTGGAGGACGCGATCGGCGGCCCCAATGACTGGGCGACCCTGCCGGACGCGCCGCTGCCGACGACCCCGATCGAGGCCGACGACGACGCGACCATCTTCTACACCTCCGGCACGACGGGTAAGCCCAAGGGCGCCCTGGCGACGCAGCGCAACGTCAACTCGAACATCTTCTCCGCCCTCTGCGCCGGCGCCCGGCCGTTCCTGCGACGCGGCGAGACCCCGCCCGCGCCGGATCCGACGGCCCCGCAGAAGGGCAGTCTGCTCAGCGTGCCCTTCTTCCACGCCACCGGCTGCTTCGCCGTGCTCAACCCGACCCTCTACGCCGGCGGCAAGCTGGCGATGATGCGGCGCTGGGATCCGGAGCTGGCGATGCAGATCATCGAGCGCGAGCGACTGACCGGCGCCGGCGGCGTGCCGACCATCGCCTGGCAGCTGATCGAGCATCCGGCGCGCGCGAAGTATGACCTCAGCTCGATCGAGAGCATGGCCTACGGCGGCGCCCCCTCGGCCCCCGAGCTGGTGCGCAAGATCAAGGAGGTCTGGCCCAAGTCCCACGCCGGCAACGGCTGGGGCATGACCGAGACCAGCGCCACGGCGACCTCCAACTCGGCCGAGGACTACGAGCACCGCCCGGACAGCTGCGGCCCGCCGGTGCCGGTCACCGACCTGAAGATCATGACCGTCGAGCCGCCGTTCACCGAACTGCCGATCGGTGCGGTCGGCGAGCTGTGGTGCAAGGGCCCGCAGGTCGTGAAGGGCTACTGGAACAAGCCGGAAGCCACGGCCCAGACCTTCGTCGACGGCTGGGTCCGCACGGGCGATCTGGCGCGGCTCGACGAGGAAGGCTTCTGCTTCATCATCGACCGGGCCAAGGACATGCTGATCCGCGGCGGCGAGAACATCTACTGCATCGAGGTCGAGAACGTCCTCTACGACCACCCCGCGGTGATGGACGCGGCCCTGGTCGGCATCCCGCACAAGACGCTGGGCGAGGAACCCGGCGCGGTCGTCACCCTTAAGGAGGGCGCCCACGCGACGGAGCAGGAACTGCGCGCCTTCGTCGCCGACCGCCTGGCCGCCTTCAAGGTGCCGGTGAAGGTGGTCTTCTGGCACGAGACCCTGCCGCGCAACGCCAACGGCAAGATCCTCAAGAACGAGCTGAAGAAGGTGTTCGAGGCGGCGTAGCGGGCGAGGGGACACGTACCGCCAGTACGTGTCCCCGCCTGGACTACCCCGCGCTGACCGGCGGCTTGCGCCCGGCCCAGGGGCGAGCGGCCTCCAGGG
>DAORNX010000114.1:0-6932 GCA_035441225.1 Caulobacter sp. | reverse complement strand
GCTGGCGAAGGTCGCGCCATCGATGCGGTCGCCGCCGTGCACGTCGGGCCGGTTCAGGTTGGGATTGGTCGGCCGGCTCTGGGCCGCGGCCTGACCCGCGAAAGCGGCGGCCGGCAGGGCGGCGAGAAAGGTGCGACGACGCATGGGCGGGACTCCCCGGGGACACTGTGCGCGGGGACTATAGGCCGGTGGGGGGAAGGAGCTAGAGGTTAGGGAGTAGGGAGTAGGGGGTAGGGAGTAGCCATAGGGCAGGCGCGGCGGCGGCGTGAGCAGGCGGAACTACTCCCTACTCCCTACTCCCTACTCCCTACGTCTCGCTCCAAACCGCCAGCTCGTTCCCGGACGGGTCGGTGAAGTGGAACCGCCGGCCACCGGGGAAGCTGTAGATCGGGTTGATGATCACACCGCCGGCGGCGGTCACCCTGTCGGCCATGGCCTCGATGTCATGGGCGTAGAGCACCACCAGCGGCCCGGCCGCCCGGCCGGCGTCGGTGCTGTCGCCGTTGAAGCCGCCGTCCACGGCCGCGTCGCCGAAGGCGGCGTAGTCCGGTCCGTAGTCGACCCAGGTCCAGCCGAAGGCCTTGCTGTAGAAGTCCTTCACCGCCGGAATGCCATCGGCGGGGAATTCCACATAGTCGATCTTGCCGTCTTCGCGCATCGGGCGACCTCCTTGAGTTCCTGTTTTGTTCCACAACCCGACCTCGCGGTCAAGGGAAGGTCCAGACGCGGGTGCGCTTGACCTCCATGTCCTCCAGTTCGCGGGTGGTCGGCACCTGGTACTCGGCCAGCAGGGTCAGGCCGGTCCTGGGAAAATAGGTGCGGCCCGGATCGCCGATCAGCACTGTCTTGCCGGCCGCCCGGGCCGCGGTCAGCCAGGCGATCACCCGCTCGGCCAGCGGCTTCTCGTAGCAGATGTCGCCGGCGAGGATCACCTCGGCCCAGTCGGGCGCCGGAGCGTCCAGCAGGTCCAGATCGGTGAAATCCACCACCACGCCGTTCGCCGCCGCGTTCAGCGCCACCGCCGCCTCGCAGAAGACGTCGATGTCCGCCGCCAGCGCCGAGGCCGCCCCCGCCTTCATGGCCGCGATGGCGACCATTCCCGAGCCGGAGGCGAAGTCCACCACCCGCTTGCCGGCGACGATGTCCGGGTTGTCCAGGACATAGCGCGCGAGCGCCTGCCCGCCGGCCCAGGCGAAGGCCCAGAACGGCGGCGGCAGGCCGATCTCGGCCAGCGCCTCCTCGGTCAGTTTCCAGATCGGGGTGATCTCGTCGGCCAGGTGCAGCACCAGCTCGGGCGCATGGGGCGGCGCCTGGAGGCGGGTGTTCTCGACGATGAAGGCG
The DNA here is from genome assembly GCA_035441225.1 of Caulobacter sp. Lineage (GTDB taxonomy): Bacteria > Pseudomonadota > Alphaproteobacteria > Caulobacterales > Caulobacteraceae > Caulobacter. The sequence continues at coordinate 5,591 of DAORNX010000114.1, read as the reverse complement.
CGGCGGTCGGTGATCATGGGCGCGTCTTGGCCCGGATAGGGCCCGTTGACCACGTTCTATCGTGGGTCTGGTCGTCCGACTCGTGCGTTATCGATCGAGGGCAAGGGAGACCGACGATGACGGATGGACCCCCTCGGAAGCAGGCCACCCTCTACCGGATGGTGATGGAGAAGCACGTCTGCCCGTGGGGGCTGAAGTCCAGACACCTGCTCCACAGCAAGGGCTATGTGATCGATGACCACTGGCTGCGGACCCGCGAGGAGACCGACGCCTTCAAGGCTGGGCACAAGGTTGAGACCACGCCCCAGACCTTCATCGACGGCAGGCGGATCGGCGGCTACGACGACCTGCGCCGGTTCTTCGGGCTGAAGGTCCGTGACCCGGACCAGAAGACCTACACTCCCGTCCTGGCGGTGTTCGCGGTCGCCGCGCTGATGACTCTGGCGGCGAGCCAGGCTGCGTTCGGGACCCTTCTGACCCTTCGGGCCGGCGAATGGTTCATCGCCTTCAGCATGTGTCTGCTGGCCATGCTCAAGCTCCGCGACCTGGCCAGCTTCTCGACCATGTTCCTCGGCTACGACCTGCTGGCGCGCCGGTGGGTTCCGTATGGCTATGTCTATCCGTTCGCCGAACTGGGCGCGGGCGTGCTGATGATCGCCGGCGTCCTGACTTGGCTGGCAGCGCCGGTCGCGCTGTTCATCGGCGTCATCGGGGCGGTGTCGGTGTTCAAGGCCGTCTACATCCAGAAGCGCGACCTGAAGTGCGCCTGCGTCGGCGGCGACAGCAACGTGCCGCTGGGCTTCGTCTCGCTGACGGAAAACCTGATGATGATCGCGATGGCCGTCTGGATGCTGGTCCGGATGGTTCAGGCAGGCTGAGCTTCAAGGCGGCCGGCCGCCTCCCGCAGCACCGCCACATAGCCCGGCGCGGTCAGCATCTTCTCCAGCACGCCCTTCTGCTTCAGCAGCCTGTGGACCTTCGGCAGGTTCCAGCAGGGCACGTGCATGAACATGTGATGTTCGCAGTGATAGTTGACGTAGTAGGGCGCGAGGATCAGGCGCTCGACCGGGCCGGCCAGGGTGGTGCGGGCGTGGCGCAACGGGTCGGGCTGGTTCACCCCGACCAGGGCGTGCTCGGCGATGTTCCGCAGGCGGGTGATCAGCGGATACCAGGTCGCCATGGGCAGCAGCCAAAGCACGGGCCAGGCCCACCACAGGCCGCACGCCGACAGCACGGCGATCACCGGGAGGTGGAAGATCAGGAACGGCGACCAGAACTTCAGCACGCCCTTCGCGGTCTTGCCGAAGGGGACGCCCTTCTTCGCCCCGGTGCGGAACGCGTCGAGGCTCGGCTTGATGCGCTGCTTGTAGAAGGTCTGGCCGGTCAGATCGCGGACGGCCTTGCGCCACAGGGACTGGCGGGTGATCGGGAACGGCGCGGACAGGCCGAGGTCCGGGTCCTCCTGCTGCTGGGCGAACTTGTGGTGCTGCAGGTGGTAGTCGCGATAGCGCCGCAGGTCGCCGTTGGTCGGGGCGCCGCACAGCCAGTGGCCGACCCAGTCATTGACCTTCTGGTTCGGGTGCAGGCAGCCGTGGGCGCCGTCGTGCATCAGGATGGCCAGGCCCAGCTGCCGCGCGCCGATGATCATCACCGCCAGCAGGAGGGTCAGCGGGTTGGGCCAGATCACGAACAGCGCGCCGGCGGCCAGGATGGTCAGCCAGGCGTGGGCGACCAGCCACAGCCCCTTCCACGACGAGCGGGCGGCCAGGGGGGCCCACTCCTCGTCGGTGAAGAAGTCCTTCGGTTTCACGCGTGCGGCGACGGCCATGCCGTGATTATCTCACCTCATCGCCGCGATGTGTAGGATGACGCCGCGTCACGGCCTGGAGGGTTCCATGCGTGTTCGCCTGTTCGCGGCCGTTCTGGCGGCCGGCATTCTGGGCGCCGGGGCGGCCGGCGCCGCCAGTTTCAACTGCGCCAGGGCCGCGACGCCCGACGAGCGCGCCATCTGCGACGATCGCGCGCTCAACGACCAGGACGTGCGCATGGCCCTGCTCTACGATATCGTGCGGCGTCTGGTCCCGATGGGATCGCGCGGCGCGATCATGGACGAACAGTCCCGCTGGTTGCGGCAGCGGCGGACCTGCGGCCCCGATCGCGCCTGTCTTTCGCGGTCCTACGCCACGCGCATCGCCCGGCTGAACCGGGTGCTGGAGACGCGCGTCTATCCGAACGGGCCGTTCTAGCCTTGGTCCTCCCCTCGCAGAGGGGAGAATTCTAGAAGACTGCGCCCGGCTTCCAGGCTCCGGCCGCCAGCGCGACCACCAGCACCAGCCCGGCCAGGCTGTTGGACTTGAACAGGGCCAGGGCCCCGGCCGGGTCGGCGACGTCGAGTCTCGACGCCTGCCGCGACAGGTGCAGCGCGAACAGGGCCGCCGGCGGCAGGAACAACGGTCCCAGCCCGCCGACCCAGGCGCCCGTCAGCACCAGGCCGAAGCAGACCCCGTAGAACAGCAGCACCGCCCGCGGCGCCTGCTCTCCCAGCCGCAGGGCCGAGGACTTGACCCCGGCCAGGGCGTCGTCCTCCAGGTCCTGCACCGCGTAGATGGTGTCGTAGCCGAGGGTCCAGAACACCAGGCCGGCGTAGAGCAGCACAGCCGGCCAGCCGGGCATGCCGGCGACGGCCGCGAAGCCCATCAGGGCGCCCCAGTTGAAGGTCAGGCCCAGCCAGGCCTGCGGCCACCAGGTGATCCGCTTCATGAACGGATAGGCCGCCACCAGCGCCAGCGAGGCGACGCCAAGGCCGATGGTCCACCAGTTCATGGCCAGCAGGATCAGCAGGCTGACCAGACAGCAGCCGATGACGAAGGCCCAGGCCTGTCTGACGCTGATCTGGCCCGCCGGGATCGGCCGGCCGGCGGTGCGGGCGACCCTGGCGTCGATGTCGCGGTCGACGATGTCGTTGTAGGCGCAGCCCGCCGCCCGCATCAGCGCCGCCCCGATGAAGAACAGCAACATCAACACGAGGTCCGGCGCCTTGCCCCGCATGGCGGCGGCCAGGGCGATGCCCATCCAGCCGGGCAGCATCAACAGCCAGATGCCGGTCGGCCGGTCGAACCGCCCGAGCTTCAGCCACGGTCGCAAGCCGGCGGGGGCGTGGCGATCGACCCAGTTGGTCGGCGCGGCGTCGGGCAGGATCGAGGACATGGGGTTGTGGTGGCTCAAAGCGGCGGAACCCGCAATAGTCGCCGCCATGGAGCGTCCGCCACCCAACCGCCACCGATCGCCCGCCGCCCGGGCCGCGCTCGACGGCCTTGGCGCGACTCTCGTGGCGGTGGGCGCGGTCGGCGTCGTCACGCCCGGACTGCCGACCACCGTCTTCTGGATCGGGGCGGTGGTCTGTTTCCTGAAGACCCGGCCGCACGCCGTGCGTCCGCTGCTGCGCACGCCGGTGGTCGGGCCGGCGATCATCGGCTTCCTGCGCTGGCGCCCGTTCGGGGGCGGCCGGAAGAAGGGCGCAGGGCGTAGGGAGTAGCAATGGGTCGGCGCGGCGCCGGCGCCGCGAACCCGTCGAACGACTCCCCTACTTCCTGTGACCCGCCCGCCTCGCCAACGCTAATTCGGCGCTCGCACCTCCCGCAAAACGCCGTTCGGGACTAAGACCGCACCACAGGTCTTTCCATGAGCGATCAGTACGAGGACGAGGAGGTCACCCGGGGACGGGTGCTCTCCAACGGCCAGGTCATGGCCTTCATCGCCGGCTTCTGGCTGCGGCGGCGATGGCTGCTGCTCGGCTCCGCGGGCGGGATGCTGCTGGCCATGGCCTTCGAGCTGGCCCTGCCCTGGGCGGCGCGCGGCCTGGTCGACGCGGTGACCGGCGCGGGCCGCACCGCCGGTGGCGCCTGGATCGCCTGGAGCCTGTTCGTCGGCGCCTATCTGGCCTTCTCCATTACCCGCAACCTGGCCTTCCGCTTCTGGAACCCGCTGGCCGCGCGGAACATGGAGGAGATGACCAACGAGGGCTTCCGCCGGGTTCAGGCCTTCTCGGCCGACTGGCACGCCGACACCTTCGCCGGGGCCACCGTGCGGCGGCTGTCGCGGGCCATGTGGGGCTATGATTCGGTGTCCGACGCCGTGGTCCTGTGGCTGGGACCGGCGCTTCTGCTGCTGGTCGGCCAGTCAGTCCTGATCGCTCTGCAGTGGCCGCTGGTCGGCGTCGTGGCCCTGCTCGTGGTGTTCGGCTTTCTTTGGATCAACCTGTGGGTTGTGAAGGTCTATGTGCGGCCGGCCAACCTGCGCTCCAACGCGCTGGATTCGCGGATCGGCGGGGCCCTGGCCGACGCCCTGGGCTCCAATCCGACCGTCAAGGGCTTCGGCGCCGAAGCCCGCGAGGAGGCGCGATTCGCCGGCCTGACCGCCGAATGGCGCACGGCGGTGCAGGTCACCTGGGGCCGGTTCATGGACATCTGGCTGCTGCAGAACCTGCTGACCATGGCCCTGCAGGCGGTGATGACAGGGACCCTGGTCTGGCTATGGACGAAGGGCCGCGCGACGCCGGGCGACATCGCCTTCGGCATCACCACCTTCATGCAGATGAATGGCTACCTGCGGAACATCGGCGAGAACGTGCGCATGTTCCAGAAGGGCGTCGACGACGTCGAGGACGTGGCCAACTATGCCCGCATGACGCCCCAGGTCGCCGACCCGGCCGATCCGCAACCCTTCAGGGCCGAGGAGGGGGAGATCGTCTTCGACGCCGTGACCTTCCGGTACAAGAGCGCCGAGGCGCCGCTGTACGAGGGCTTCTCCCTGCGCATCGCCCCCGGAGAGCGGGTGGCGCTGGTCGGGCCGACGGGCGCGGGCAAGTCGACCTTCGTCAAGCTGATCCAGCGGCTATACGACCTCAACGCCGGCGCCATCCGCATCGATGGCCAGGACATCGCGACCGTGGCCCAGGGCGAACTGCGCCGGGCGATCGCCGTGGTGCCGCAGGACCCGGCCCTGTTCCACCGTACGATCGCCGAGAACATCGGCTACGCCCGGCCGGGCGCGACGCTCGAGGAGATCCGGCTCGCGGCGAAGCGCGCCCGCGCCGATGAGTTCATCGACAAGCTGCCCAAGGGCTACGACACCCTGGTCGGCGAGCGCGGCGTCAAGCTCAGCGGCGGCGAGCGCCAGCGGGTGGCCATCGCCCGCGCCTTCCTGGCCGACGCCCCGATCCTGGTGTTCGACGAGGCCACCAGTTCGCTCGACGTCGAGACGGAGCTGTCCGTCCAGGCGGCCATGGAGGAACTGATGGCCGGGCGCACGACGATCGTCATCGCCCACCGCCTGTCGACCATCCGCCACGCCGACCGCATCCTGGTGTTCGACAGGGGGCGCATCGTCGAGGAAGGCGCCCACGCCGAGCTGAAGGCGCGGGGCGGGGCCTATGCGCGGCTGGCTGCGGTGGCCGAAGGGACAGGTTAGGCCCCTGAAAACAACCGTCATGGCCCGGCTTGTCCGGGCCACCCAGGCACATTGAGCCGTCCGACCAGGTGGCGGTAGCGCCGTGGCCTTGTTTCCAGGACCGTGTTCGTGGGTGGCCCGGA
>DAORNX010000113.1:399-6956 GCA_035441225.1 Caulobacter sp. | reverse complement strand
TGCGCCGCCCGCGGCCCGCTGGGCCAGCATCCCGGCGTCCCGCTGGGCGGCCGCGGCGGGATCGGTGATGCAGACCACCCGACCCATGGCGATGGCCAGTTCGATGACGCCGCGGACCTGCGGCTCGCGCTCGGTCTGGTAGGTGTCGAGCAGCGACTCGTCGGCGCCGCTTTTGATGACGGCGGCCAGCTTCCACGCCAGGTTGGCCGCGTCGCGCAGGCCCGAGCACATGCCCTGTCCGGCGAACGGCGGGGTCTGGTGGGCGGCATCCCCCGCCAGCAACACCCGGCCCTTGCGCCACTGTTCGGCGATTCTGCCGTGAAAGCGGTAGACGGCCTTGCGTTCGATCTGGACGACGTCGTCACAGTCAAACGGGGCCAGCAGCCGGCGGATGACGGCATCGTCGAGCACGTCTTCGGGCTGCTCGCCGGGCAGCAGCATGAACTCCCAACGGTGGCGGCCCTGGCTCATCTGCAGGCAGGTCGTGGGTCGCTCCGGATCACAGATCTGCAGATTGGTCTGCGGCAGCCGCGTCACGTCGCTGACTAGGGCGTCGATCACCAGCCAGGGCTCATCGAAATTGAGATCGGACAGGCCGACCCCGATCGCGTCGCGCACCGGGCCCTTGGCCCCGTCACAGCCGACCAGCCACCGGGCGCGGACCGTCTCGGTTCCGTCGGGCCCGTCGATGGTCGCGTTCACGCCGTCGTCGGCTTCGACGAACTCGCGGAAGGTGCGCTGCAGCCGCGCGTCCACCAGCGGACTTTCCGCCAGCAGGCGGCGCAGGGCCGTTTCCACGCTGGGTTGGTGGAACATGTAGCTGGCCGCCCAGCCCGACGGGCTGACCACGCCGGTGAGGTCGTAGCTCATCAGGACTTCGCCGGCGGCGTTGCGGAACTCGTAGGTCGGCGCCACGCGCGCGGCGGCCTCGATCTCGCCCGAGATCCCCAGCTGCTGGAACAGCCGCATGATCTCGTGGTCGAAGTGGGCGGCCCTGGGCAGGGGATAGACCTCGGTGTCGCGCTCCACCGCGATCGTCGTGACGCCGTAGCGGGCCAGAAGGGCCGCGAGGGCCGCGCCGACGGGCCCGAGGCCGACGATCAGAACGTCGCAGTCGTAGGGCCTGTTCATCACGCCTCGCAGATTGCTTCGATGGCGCCCAGGCCCTCGACCTCGCAGCGCATGACATCGCCGGCCTTGAGGAACCGGCGCGGGTCCATCGCCGCGCCCACGCCGCCGGGGGTGCCGGTGAAGATCACGTCGCCCGGCTCCAGCGTCATGGCTGTCGAGAGGTGTTCGATCTGGTCCCAGACGTTGAACACGAGGTGCTTCGTGTTCGAGTTCTGACGGGTCTCGCCGTTGATGGCGCAGCTCAGGTCCAGGGCGTGCGGGTCGGCGATCTCATCGGCGGTGGTGATCCAGGGGCCGAACGGCGCATGGGTGTCGAACGACTTGCCCAGCGACCACTGCGGCGTGCGGTGCTGCCACATCCGCTCGGTGACGTCGTTGCCGACACACCAGCCGAACACGGCGGCGGGCGCGTCGGCCTTGCCGATGTTGCGGCCGCCGGCGCCGATCACCGCGACCATCTCGACCTCATAGTCGCAGAAGGGGGTCGGAACCTGCACCGGGTCAAAGGGTCCGGTCACGGCGGTGCCCGCCTTGGTGAACCAGACCTGGTTGGGCGGGGTCTCCACGCCGCTCTCGGCGATATGGTCGGCGTAGTTCAGGCCAATCGCCCAGATCTTGCCAGGCCGCGGGATCGGGGCGAGCAGGCGCACGCTGTCCAGCGCCAGGGCGCCCGCGCCGCTGTCGGCGAGGCGACGGACCTCTGTCTCGACGGCTGGCCAGGCCTTGATCAGACCGATCATGTCGCCCGGCAGGCCGGGCGCGGCGCGGTTGAGGGGGACGATCCTGTCCCCGACAACGGCGCCCAGCTCCGGCGCGCCGCCGGCGGTGAAGGTGGCGAGTTTCATGGCGGCGTCTCCTAACCGAAGGCCGGGCCGGGCGGCGGCCCCCATTGCATGCCGAGCAGTTCCTGCATCGACGAGACATTGGATCCGTCGGCGGCCGTCAGCAGGTCGCCGTCAGTCCAGTGTTCCAGAACATGGCCCCAGGGATCGGCCCAGTAGTCGAACACCTGGCTGCCGAGGATATGGCGGCCCACGCCCCAGGCCGGGGTGCGACTGGCGGCCTTCAGATGGTCGTGGCCGGCCATCAGGTCGTCCAGGTCGCGCACTTCGAAGGCCGCGTGGTTGAAGCCGGGCCCCTTGGGATCCTGCAGCAGGAACAGGGTGTGGTGGTCGGTCGGGGTGTCGCCGCGGTCACAGCGCAGGAAGGCGCCGATCGAGAAGTCCGGCGACAGGGCGATCTCATCGGAGGTGATGAAGCCGAAGCGCGCCTTGTACCAGGCTTCCGACGCCCGGAAGTTGGAGACCCCCAGCACCGCATGGCCGAGGCGGAAGACGTTGGCCGGGCCCTGGCCGGTGCGCTTGACCGTGCGCAGGCGGGCGTGGCCGTCGGCTCCGTTCCAGGGCAGCCGGGGCGGGAAGGTCTCGGGCGTGCTGAAAGCCTGGCCCGCGACGACTTCGACGATGTGGCCGTCCGGATCGGTCAGGCGCACGACCTTGCCACCGCCCGGCGCGTCGAGAGCTTCGACCGGCGCGCCCTCAGCCTTCGCCAGGGCTTCAAGATCGGCCAGGCTCTCGGCCCGCAAGCCTATTGCGGCGAACCCCGGCTCGCCCCGTTCGGTGGCGTGCAGGAAGGGCGCACCGCCCCGGCCGCGCATGAACAGGCGGGTCTCCGAACGGTCGGCGAGAGTCAGGCCGAACTGTTCGAGATAGCGCTGCATTTCGTCCAGGTCGGGCGCGCGGAAGCGCACATGGGCGATGTCTTCGATCTTGATCAGGCTCATGACTGAAACTCCGCGAATATGTCGGAAACGGCGGCGGCGCTGGTGTCCCGGGCCACGGGGTCGGCGACTCCCAGGCCGCGCAGCAAGCCGAAGATCAACTCGCCCGCCAGTCGGTCGGCGGCCAGCCGGCCCGCTGGCTCCAGCACGCCAGAGACCGCGGCCGTGGCCGCGCCCATGGCCAGCAACACACCCGCCTCGACCGTCAGGCCGTGAAAGCAGCCTGCCTTCAGACCGGCCTCGATGTCGGCGCGCACGCCGCGATTCATCGGGGCGTCCGGCAGGGTCGCGCCGGCGAACAGGCGGGTCATGGCCCGCGCCGGCTCGGATTCGCGCAGGGCGAAGCGGATCACCACGGCCTGGGCCCGGGCCATGCGCAGGGCCGGATCGGTCACGGTCCGGTTGGCCAGGTCGACCTGGGCCTCGACCTCGGCGCGGACCTGCACGGCGATCTCCCGGGCCAGGGCCTCCTTGTCGGGGAAGTGGTTGTAGAAGCTGCCCTTGGCCACGTCAGCGGCCAGCACGATCTCGTCGATGCTGACCGCGTCCACCGACTGGGCCGCGAACAGGGCCTGCCCCGCCTGGAGCAGGGCGGCGCGAGTCCGGGCGCGGCGGCGGTCGGTCCTGGAGTCTTCAGCCTGGGCGATCATGGCGCATCACATATTTGACTATTTAGTCACTATTAGACTAATCAGTCAGAATTGCAAGCCGGCCTCCGATGGGGCATTCGCCAGGGGCTTCTCGGGGAAACGCTGATGACAACGCCCACGCCGATCAACCCCTTCGCCGGCATGGACGCCCGCAACCTGATCGACTTGCAGGCGGCGTCGCGGGGCGACCACCCCTGCCTGATCTGGGAGCCGTTCGACGGTGAGGGCTTCACCTGGTCCTACGCCGGGCTCGCCATCGCGATTCGCCGGTTCGCGGCGGGCCTGCAGGCGCGAGGCGTGAAGCCCGCCGACCGGGTGCTGGTGCATCTCGACAACTGTCCGGAGTCGGTCATCGCCTGGCTCGGCTGCGCCTATGCCGGGGCCGTCGCCGTGACCACCAACGCCAGGTCCAGCGCCGATGAGATCAGCTACTTCGCGAGCCACAGCGGCGCGGTGGGCGGGATCACCCAGCCGCGGTTCGCGGCCCTGGTGCGCGAGGCCGCCCCGACCCTCGGCTGGCTGGTCGTCACCGAGCACGACAATGGCGCCCCCGCCGAGGCCGACACGACGGGCTTCGAGCCATTCGCGGCGCTGGACGGCGACCCGGCAACCCTCGCCGACCGGCCGCACGATCCGATGGCCCATTTCGCGATCCAGTACACCTCGGGCACCACGGCCCGGCCCAAGGCCGTGCTGTGGACACACGCCAACTTCCTGTGGGGCGCGAAGATGTGCGCGCTGCACGAGGACCTGCGGCCGACCGACGTCCACCTGGTGACCCTGCCGCTGTTCCACACCAACGCGCAGTCCTACTCGGTCGCGGCCTCGCTGTGGGCCGGGGCGACCATGGTGCTGCAGCCGAAGTTCTCGGCCTCGCGGTTCTGGCCGGTGTCGCAGAAGCACGGCTGCACCTGGGCCTCGATGGTGCCCTTCTGCCTCAAGGCCATCGCCGAGCAGCCCCGACCCGAGCGGCACAGCTACCGCTTCTGGGGCAACGGCGTCTGCGAGCCGCCGACCGACGCCCTGTTCGGCGTCAAGACCATCGGCTGGTGGGGCATGACCGAGACCATCACCCAGGGAACCGTCGGCAGTCCGCACCTGAAGGATGCGCCGATGTCCATGGGCAGACCCTCGCCCGGCTACCGCATCCATGTGCTCGACGAGGCCGGCGCCCCGGTGAAGCCGGGCGAGACCGGCGACCTGCTGGTCGAGGGGGTGCGCGGCGTGTCGCTGTTCCTCGAGTACGCCAGCGATCCCGAGGCGACCGCGAAGGCCTACACGGTCGACGGCCTGTTCATCACCGGCGACCGGGTGCGGCTGGGCGAGGACGGCTTCCTGTATTTCGCCGACCGCAGCAAGGACATGCTCAAGGTCGGGGGCGAGAATGTCGCGGCGTCGGAGATCGAGCGGGTGGTGGCCTCGGTGGCCGGGGTGCGCGAGTGCGCCGTGGTCGGCCGCCGCCACCCGATGCTCGACGAAGTCCCCGTGGCGTTCGTGATTCCGGTCGACGCGGCCGACGCCACCCTGCCCGGCCGGATCACCGAGGCCTGCGCCGCGACGCTCGCCGGCTTCAAACGGCCCCACGAGGTGCGGCTGGTCGACAGCCTGCCGCGCTCGACCCTCGAGAAGATCGCCAAGGCGGAGCTCAGGGCGATGCTGGCGTCCGAAAGAGACTGACGGCCGTGATCGCCTAGGCTTTCAGCCCGATCGCCCGCAGCCGCTCGTCGAGGAAGGCGCCGGCCGTCACCGGCTCGAACCTCGCGCCATCGCCGAGGCAACTCGGCAGGACCTCCAGCGAGGTCTCCAGCGTCGGATGCATGAAGAACGGCATCGAATAGCGGCTCACGTTCGGACCGGTCGGATTGACCACCCGATGGGTCGTCGCCGGAATCACGCCGTTGGTCATGCGGGCCAGCATGTCGCCGCTGTCGACGATCAGATTGGTCGGCTCGGTGACCACCGGCAGCCAGGTTCCGTCGCGGTCGAGCAGTTCGAGCCCCGCGCCCCGGGCGGCGACCATGATGGTCAGAAAGTTGATGTCCTCGTGCGCCGCGGAGCGCACGGCGTTCGGATCGGCGTCCGGCGCCAGCGGCGGGTAGTGCAGCACGCGCAGCAGCGAGGTGCCGTAGCGCACCTTGTCGTCAAAATAGTCGACGGCCAGGCCAAGCTTCGGCGCCAGCGCGCGCAGCAGCACGATGCCGGTCTCGTTGAGCGCGCTGAACAGGCTCTGGAACGCCGGCCGGACGCCCGGCGCCTCGGCCGGCCAGACATTGGGCTCAAGGTCGGCGCCCGATTCCGGCGAGGGATCGTGACCGACCTGCCAGAACTCCTTGAGGTCCGGATGGCCGCTGTCCTTCGCATGCTCGACCCCGAACGGCGTGTAGCCCCGCATGCCGCTGGCATACCGGCGCTTGGTCGCCTCGGGCAGGGCGAACAGCGCCTCGGCCTCGCCATAGGCCCGCTGCAGCAGTTCGAGCGGCACGCCATGGTCCTTCAGCACGAAGAAGCCGTAGTCCTGCAGACCGCGCATCATCGCGTCGGAAAAGGCCCGGCGCTGGTCAGCGTCGCCCTCGGTGAAGGCCCTGAGGCTGAGTTCGGGAACGGATCGGGTCATGGGCGCAAGCTAGACCCTCGCGTTCAACTCTAAAACCCGCTCATCCCGGCGAATGCCGGGATGAGCGGCTAGTGGCGAGCCTGTAACACCCTTTCCACCTCCGCCCGTGCCGGCAGGGACGACTGCGCGCCAGGCCGCGTGGCGGCCAGGGCCCCGGCGGCGCAGGCGAAGGCGAGGGCCTCGGCCCGGCCCATGCCCTCGAGCAGGGCGACGGTCAACGCGCCGACAAAGGCATCCCCCGCCCCCGTTGCGTCAACCGCGACCACGTCCGGCGGCTCGGCCGTGGCCAGCCGGGCGCCATCGCGGAACAGGCCCGCTCCGCGCGAGCCCCAGGTGACCGCCACCAGGCCAGGCAGACCGTGCAGCCGCTTGCCATAGACCT
>DAORNX010000113.1:0-245 GCA_035441225.1 Caulobacter sp. | reverse complement strand
GGGCGCCGTCGAGGGTGGCCGGCAACAGGTCCGCCGTGAAGGCCGCATTGGCCCCCGGGGCGACGATGATCTGGTTCTCGCCCTCGGCGTCGACCCCGATCAGGGCCACGCCCGTGGCCGCCGCCGGATCGACCGCGACTCCCGACAGGTCCACGCCATCGGCCCGCAGCAGGGCCAGGGCTTCGTCGGCCATGCCGTCGGCGCCCACGCGGCCGATCAGCCGCACCGCCGCGCCCAGCCGGCTG
>DAORNX010000112.1:0-6985 GCA_035441225.1 Caulobacter sp. | reverse complement strand
GTGCGCGACGGCATCGACGTGCCCGGCCGCTCGCTGCGCCTGCTGGTGTTCGACCGCGTGCCCTGGCCGCGCCCGGACATCCTGCACAAGGCCCGCCGCGCGCGCTTCGGCGGCAAGGGTTATGACGACGGCCTGGCCCGCGCCCGCATCGCCCAGGCCTTCGGCCGCTTGATCCGCCGGGCCGACGACAGGGGCGTGTTCGTGATGCTCGACGCCGCCGCCCCGACCCGCCTGTTCAGCAGCCTGCCCGAGGGGGTGGAGTTGCAGCGGATGGGGCTGGTCGAGGCCATTGAGGGGGTGGCGGCGTTTCTGGGGACGGCGTAGGGCTCACCAGGGAGCCGGGCCAACATCCGCCCCAAGGTCTTCATCGAGGGGGCGCTCCGCGGCGCGGCGCTAACTTCTGCTCCCCACCCTCAGCGGACCTTCAGCCAATCCGCTTCCGAGCTCCCGCACTCCCCGCCCTTCAGCCTTGGCGGAGCATTGCGCGGACGGGCGGCTTGCTCAAGGACCGGCTGCGCCGGCCGCGCAGCGGCGGCCCGGAGGGCCGTCCTTGACCAAGACGACCGCTCGCGCTCCCATTCCATCAAGGCCTTTGGGGCAGGTGTCATCAGGTCGTTGTCTTCCCCTTCATCCATGCGGATGCGAGAATGAGAGGGGGCGGCGGTCGATGACCCAGAAGTCACCCCCGTCCTGACTCCCCGCCGTCTTATTCCTGCAACGCCTCTGCGCTACTCCCGTTGTCACGGGGCTTGAGTAGCGTGACGGAGGCGACTGATATGACGGATCTTCCCGGGGAACCCCGGTCCTTCCTGCCCGGTCGCCCGCCCGCCTCCACCCTCGCGCGACAGGTCCGCTGGCATGTCGGGCTGTCGCAGCAGGCCTTCGCCCTGACCTTTCGCATCGATCCCGAACGGCTCGGCTGGATCGAGCGCGGCGAGGTCGAGCCCGATCCGGTGCTGGAGGCCTATCTGCGCGTCATCGACCGCGACCCGGGCCTTGTGCTGGCGGCGCTGTCGCAGCGTTGATCGGCGGGGGTGATCCCCTCATCGCGGGGACTGCTTATGGCGTCCCTCGGGACGTCATGAGCTGTCCCCGATCTCCCGCGCGGGGGGACAGGGCATCCGGTCCCCGTCTAGGTCCAATCGACATTCAGCGCGCGGGAGCCGCCGAGGGCTCCGATAGTTCCCGCGAAGGCGGGAACCCAAGCGGTGTTTCGGGTCCTGTCGCGCCGTTTCGGCGGCCATACGGGCTTGGGTCCCCGCCTTCGCGGGACAATCGGTGAAAAGACGGCCCCGGGCCATGAATGTCGATTGGCCCTAGTCCCGATAGAACGACTGCTGCACGCTGGTCGCCAGCAGGACGCCGTCGTCGCGCCACAGGCTGGCCTGCTGGTCGGCGAAGCCGCCGTGGAACACGCTGGCGTCGGCCACGCCGAGGATCGGCCGGGCGCCATTCGCCGCCAGGGCCTCCGCGCCGGCGTGGAAATAGGTCGTCAGGGTGATCGTGCCCATCGGCCCCGGCTTTCCGCGCACCTGGATGATGCGCACGATGAAGGCGTCGCTGAGGGCGGCCAGGGACAGGAAATCCAGCGTCCGCTCGGGCAGGTCGCTGAGCCAGCAGGTGGTCTTCGCGCTGCGGGGGCCGTCGGCGGGCGGTTCGCCGAATCCCGGCGCGCCCTCGACGAAGCGGAAGGCGTAGCGCTGGATCCAGCCCAGCCGCGTTCCCATGTCCAGGGGCGCAACGTCGGCGGCCGGGGGCGCGACCGGCATGGTCGCCGGCCGATGGGTCCAGGCCTCCGTCCGGCGACCGCAGACCACCGAGGCGGTGGCCGCCACCTTGCCGTTCTGCACCAGGTCGACGGTCCAGTGCTGCACCGTGCGGCCCGTGCGCTTCTCGATCCAGCTGACCTCGAACTCACCGTCGGCGATGGCCCCGGTGAAGTTGACCGTCAGGGCGATCGGCTCGCCGATACAGGCCGGATCCTCGAGCACCGCCCGCAGCAGCGTCGCCGCTGTCGCTCCGCCGAACGGCCCGGCCATGATGGCAAAGGCCGGGTGGGTTGCGCCGGTCGCCCGCCGCTCGCCGGTCGGGACAAGGGTCGTGGCCTGATCGAGGGGGTGCGAGGTGGTCATGGAGCCATTTCCTACCAGCGACGCCACGTCAGGCAAGATGAGTTTTCAAAAAGGACCCGCATGGTGGCAAGGACCCGCCTCCCTTTCGGAAGACGGGTCCCCGCCTCAGCCCTTCACGCACACCACCTGACGCAGGGTGTGGACGATCTCCACCAGGTCGGCCTGGGCGGCCATGACGGCGTCGATGTCCTTGTAGGCCATCGGCGTTTCGTCGATGACGCCCGCGTCCTTGCGGCACTCGACCCCGGCCGTGGCCGCGACATGGTCGTCGACCGTGAACCGGCGCTTGGCTTCGGCCCGGCTCATGGCCCGGCCGGCGCCGTGCGAGCAGGTGCAGAACGAGTCCGGGTTGCCCTTGCCGCGCACGATGAACGACCGGGCGCCCATCGATCCGGGGATGATCCCCAGATCGCCGAGACCCGCCTTCACCGCGCCCTTCCGGGTCACGAACACATCCTTGCCGAAGTGCTTCTCGCGGCTGACGTAGTTGTGGTGGCAGTTCACCGCCATTTCGTCCGTCGCGAGGTCCGGGAAGGTTTCCCGCAACACCCCGAGCACCTGATCCATCATCACTTCCCGGTTCGCCAGCGCGTACTTCTGCGCCCAGCTGACCGCCCGGATGTAGTCGATGAAGCCCTCGCTCCCTTCCGGGAAATAGGCGAGGTCTTCGTCCGGCAGGTTGATGAACCACCGCCGCATGTCGTGCTTGGCCCGTTCGATGAAATAGGTCCCGAACCGGTTGCCTACGCCCCGCGAACCGGAGTGCAGCATGACCCACAGCGCGCCCGCTTCGTCGAGGCAGAGCTCGACGAAGTGGTTGCCGGTGCCAAGCGTACCCAGGTGGCCGAATCCGCGCGGATGCGCGGCCTTCGGGTGCCGGTCGACGACGGCCTTGTAGCCGTCTTCGAGCGCGGCCCACTTGGCCGCCGCCACCGCCGGGGGCTCCTTCTGCCAGGCGCCGATGTCGTTGCGGCCGCCGTTGTCGGTCCGGCCGTGCGGCACCGCGGCTTCGATCGCCGACCGCAGGGCCGACAGCGAGTCCGGCAGATGCTCGGCGCGGATTGACGTCCGCACCGCCATCATGCCGCAGCCGATGTCGACGCCCACCGCCGCCGGGATGATCGCGCCGACGGTCGGGATCACCGAACCGACGGTCGCGCCCATGCCCCAGTGCACGTCGGGCATGACGGCCACGTGCTTGTGGATGAACGGCAGGCTGGCGACATTGCGCAGCTGCGTCATGGCCGACTCTTCGATCGGCACGCCCTGGGTCCACGCCTTGATCGGCGCGCCCGTGCTTTCGATGTACTGGAACCCGCTCATGGGGTTCTCCTTCCTTCAAACCGTTTTCTGCACAGCCCGTCCTGGCGTCATGGTCGAAAGCGTCCTCCTGAAACGAAAGAACCCCTCCGGCCGGGCCAGGAGGGGTTCCTTCGGACAATTCTTGAGGGCTTGAAGCCTCAGATCACCCGTCCCTCCGACGCACATGCACGCAGACCCTCGACCTGGCGGTCGAGCAGTTTGCTGGCGGGCGAAATCATTGGCGACGAGTGAGCCATGGGCCTCTTCCTCAAGAGGGCAGGCGGATAGCATGGGTCTTTGAGCCGCGCCAAGGCTGTATTTGACAATCCCCTCGCCTGTGGCGGGAAAGCCGCAGGCGTTGACGGTGCGCCGGAGTCGCGCAGCTGTCGCAAACTCACGCTAGTCCCGCCGTCCGACGCGCCGTTCGCGGCGCGAGCGGGAGACCCGATGATGCGCCAGCTCCTCTGCGCCGCCGTTCTGGCCCTCGCGGCCGCGTCGACCGCCCTGGCCGCGCCGTCCGGGGACCAGCCGTGGGTCTCGGTGACGCTCGATCCGGACGGCGAGTCGGCGTTGATCAATGCGTCCATCGACATCCCCGCTCCGGCGCGGAAGGTCTGGAGCGCCATGACCGACTGCGACGCCACCCGGGCGATGATCCGCAGCCTGGTCCAGTGCCGCGTGGTCCGGACCGGCGAGGGCTGGGACGTGCGCGAGCACATCACGCGCGGCGGGCCGCTGTGGCCGAGCTTCCGCTATGTGTTTCGTTCAGACTACGAGGCGGGCCGCCGCATCCGCTTCCGCAAGCTGGACGGTAACCTGAAGACCTTCGAGGGCGAGTGGGACCTGGCCCCCCTGAGCGGCGGCCAGGCCACGCGCGTGACCTACCGCACCCGCATGGCCGCGCAGATCTTCGCCCCGCCGATGCTGGTCCGCGCCGGCCTGCGCAAGGACACACCGCGCGTGCTCGAGGCCCTGCGCCGGGTGGCGACGGGGGGTTAGTGCTTCCCGCGATCCCGGCCGAAGTTCGGCTCGGGGCTCTCCTGGCCCAGCGCGATGACGCCGCGGCGGATGGCCCGGGTGCGGGTGAACAGGTCGTGCAGCTTGTCGGCCTCGCCCCAGCGGATCGCCCGGCTCAGCGCCTGCAGGTCCTCGGTGAACCGGCCCAGCACCTCCAGCACCGCGTCCTTGTTGGCCACGAAGATGTCGCGCCACATGGTCGGGTCGCTGGCGGCGATGCGGGTGAAGTCGCGGAAGCCGCCGGCCGAGTACTTCATCACCTCGCCCTCGGTGACGCCCTCGAGGTCCGAGGCCGTGCCGACGATGTTGTAGGCGATCAGGTGCGGCAGGTGGCTGGTGATGGCCAGCACCAGGTCGTGGTGGGCCGCGTCCATCACCTCGACCTGGGCGCCGCAGGCGCGCCAGAAGGCCGACAGCTTCGCCACCGCCTCGGCGTAGCCGGGTTCGTCGCTGGCCAGCGGCGTCAGGATGGTCCAGCGGCCGTCGAACAGCTCGGCGAAGCCGGCGTCAGGTCCCGAGTGCTCGGTGCCGGCGATCGGATGGCCGGGGATGACGAACACGCCGGCCGGCGCGTGGGCCGCCAGGGCCTCGGCCACCACGCCTTTGACCGAACCGACGTCGGTGACGATGGCGCCGGGCTTCAGATGACCGGCCGCGGCGGCCATGGCCTCGCCTATGGCCAGCACGGGGGTGGCGAAGATCACCAGGTCCGCGCCGGTTACCCCGTCGCCGATGTCGCCGGTCACCCGGTCGGCCAGGCCCAGCGCCGCGACGCGCTCGCGCACGGGATCGGACGGGTCGGCGACGACGATGGACCCGGCCACGCCCTTCTCGCGCGCGACGCGGGCGATCGATGACCCGATCAGGCCGCAGCCGACGATGGTCAGCTGGTCGAACAGGAGGCCGGGCATCTCAGTGCGTCCTTCGACACGCGGCCTGCGGCCGCTGCTCAGGATGACGTCGAGCGGGGACGGCATCTCTGCACGTCATGGTGAGCAGCGCGGAGCGCGTGTCGAACCACGCCATCACGCCCCGGCCCTCCCCATGAACTCGGCGAGGGCCTCGACCACGGCCCGGTTGTGCGCTTCCAGGCCGATGGTGATGCGCAGGTGGTCGGGCAGGCCGTAGTTGCCCACGCCGCGCGTCAGATAGCCCTTCGAGGCCAGGAAGGCCTCGGCCTCGGCCGCGGTCCTGCCCGGCGTCCGCGGAAAGCCGACCAGCACGAAGTTGGCCGCCGAGGGGGCGACGTCCAGGCCAAGGCCCGACAGCTGTTGCGTCAGCCACGGACGCCAGGTCTCGACCAGGTCGATCGACCGCTGCTTGAAGTCCTCGTCGCCCAGCGCCGCGACCGCGGCCAGCTGGGCCGGAATATTGACGTTGAACGGCAGCCGGATGCGGTCGATGGCGGCGGTCATCTCGGCCGGCATGTAGCCCCAGCCCACGCGCAGCGCGGCCAGGCCGTAGATCTTCGAGAAGGTCCGGGTGACGGCGATGTTGTTTTCGTGGCGGGCCAGCTCGAAGTCCTCGCGGCCGCCGTCTCCGCCCTGGAACTCGGCGTAGGCGCCGTCGAGCACCAGAACCACCGAGGGCGGCAGGGCCTCGTGCAGGCGGCGGATCTCGCTGAACGGGATCCAGGTGCCGGTCGGGTTGGCCGGGTTGGCGATGAACACCAGCCGCGTGCGCTCGTCGACCTGGGCCAGCAGGGCGTCGACGTCGACGTGCAGGTCCTTCTCCGGGGCGTTGCGGATCTCGGCCCCGCAGGCGCGCGCGCCGATTGCCCAGGCGGCGAAGCCGTGCTCGGGCTGGACCATGTTGTCGCCCGGCTCGAGGAAGGTCTGGCAGAGCAGCTGGAACACCTCGTCGGAGCCGCAGCCGAACAGCAGCCGTTCGGGTTCCAGGCCGTACCTGGCCGCGATGCCCTCGCGCAGGATGGTGGTGCGGGGATCGGGATACAGGTTCAGCTTGCCGGCCGCCTCGGCGTAGGCCGCCTGGGCCATCGGCGAGGCGCCGAGGATGTTCTCGTTGGCCGACAGCTTGATCGGATGGGCGATCCCCTCGGCCGTCGCCTTGCCCGGCTTGTAGGCGATGATGTCGAGGATGCCCGGCTTGGGAACGGGGCGGTCGGATTTGAAACGGTCGGTCGGCATCGCGGTCATCGGCGGAGGTCCAGTTCAGGGACCGGCCTCTTACAGGAGGACCGGCTAAAGGTCGAAGGGTTCGGGGGCCGCGCCGATGACGCCATGCAGCCGCCCCGGCGCGCGGGCCAGCCTGGCGTCGTCGGGCTGGTAATAGCCCGCCAGCGCATAGAGGGTCAGGCCGCCGTGCTGGGCGATCGGACCGCCGGCGACGCCGTCGCGGCTCAGGGCCTCGATGGTCCTGCCGATGTCGGGGGCGTCGGTGACCCACAGGGTCTGGTCGGCGCCGGTCGGGCCGACCTCGACCTGGGCCACGGCCACGGCGGCGGTCGGGCCCCAGGCGGCCAGGCAGGGCAGGGTGGCGAACACCTTCAGCGTCGGCTCGGCCAGCAACCGGCC
>DAORNX010000111.1:0-7021 GCA_035441225.1 Caulobacter sp. | reverse complement strand
CAGCCTGCCCGCCGCGCCGGCGCAGCCAACCAGGGACAGGGCCGTCACGGCGACGAGGGCCGGGCGGACGAGAGGATGCATGCGGGGATACGCTCAATCAGGGCTGGAGGGATTTGAGCGCACCTTCGCCGGGCGATGCGGCGAAGGCAAGGCGGGACGGGGGCAGGGAGGGGCTAGGGACTAGGGACTCGTCACGTCGGTCGCCACGGAGAATTCCCCCTGGCCCCTGGCCCCTGGCCCCTAAGGCCCTACCCAAACATCCCCGCCCACCCCGTCCCGGCAAGGGCCGCGTCGACCAGCGCCCGGTCGCCCGCGGGCAGGGCGGCGTATTCCTCGCGCAGCCAGGCCAGGCACTTGGCCTGGTAGGGGAAGGTGTTCTGGCTCCAGGGATGGCCGTCGATCTCGGTCTCGACGGTCTCGGCGCCGGCCATCACGGCCCGGGCGTTGGCCGCCATCAGCGGGGCGTAGACGCGGCCGGTCTCGGCCAGGATGGCCTTCAGCGTGTCGGGCAGGTCGGCCGGGTCGAACCAGTCGCTGTCGGCCGGTTCCAGGCCGCACAGGTCCTCGACCAGCTGCACCCAGGCCATCACCCGCGGAGCGCGGCTCGCCGCCAGGGCCATCGGCGTCGGGTCGAACGCCGCCAGCTGGGTCAGCTGGCCGTAGAGACCGAAGTCGCCCGCCCCGGGCCGGCCGCCGAGCAGGAAGCCGTGTTGTTTCAGATGGTCCTCGAGCAGGTCGAGCAGCCGCACGTAGCTGGCCTCGATCACCGGCCCGGTGGTCGGGTTCGAGCCGACATAGCGCAGCCGGCCGATCTGCCGTTCGGAGAAGGCCTTGCCCATCGCCGCCAGCATCTCGTCGTCGAGCGTGCCGCGCCAGGACGGCAGCACGCCGGCCGCCTGGTCGATGTCGGCCCGGTAGGCCCAGCGATAGTGGAACATCGCCTTGGTCAGCCACTCGTCGCCATAGTCCTCGAGCAGCGAGTCGAGGAAGGCCAGCGCCGGGCTGGCCGGGCGCAGCAGTCGATCGCTGTAGTCCCGCTCGAAGCGGCGGATCAGCGGCGTCGAGTCGGTCACCGCCGTCAGCGCGCCGTCCTCGCCCGGCAGGTAGAAGGTCGGCAGCAGCCGCACCTTCGGCGAGGGATAGTCCGCCGGCTCGCGGCCGGGCCAGAACAGCCGGTAGGGAATGCGCCGGTAGCGCAGCACGGCCAGCATCTTGCGGCTGTAGGGCGAGCCGGGCGCGCCGCTGAGGGCGACAGGGTCCATCGGGAATCTCCGGGTCAGGGGACGAGCAGGGCGATCTGGGCGAAGGCGGCCGCCAGCAACAGCACCAGCGCCACCCACAGCCGCGGCGGCGCCAGCAGCATCAGCATCGGCCGGGTCGGGAACGAGAAGGTCTCGGCCGTGCCTGCGATCTTGAAGTCGTGGATGCCCTGGAATTTCGGGTGGGTGGCCATGGCGATCATGTCGCGCCGGCTGCGGTAGCGCATGTAGCCGATGATCGACCAGCCGGGGTCGGGCCCGACCTTCCAGGCGTCGACATAGCCGGCGATCTTGCGCGCGGCCAGCGCCGGGTGGCCGCCACGGGCCAGCAGGGCGGGGATGAAGGTGCGGGTATAGCGCCGCATCAACCGCGCGCGCGGCGTCGGCGCGCCGGTTTCGGGATGCGGCGCCTCGCCGGTGGCGATCTTGACCAGGTTGAACATGAAGAACTCGCGGCCGTCGTCGGCCTCGAGGAAGGCGCGCACGATGGCCGGGTCATTGTGCGCCGCGCCCGGGCCGGCCTCGACCCTGGCCATGAAGGCCGCGACCTCGGCGGCCGTCAGCGGCCCGCGCCAGTTGTCGTACCAGGCGCGGAACAGCAGATAGACGAC
This sequence comes from Caulobacter sp., assembly GCA_035441225.1. Taxonomy (GTDB): domain Bacteria; phylum Pseudomonadota; class Alphaproteobacteria; order Caulobacterales; family Caulobacteraceae; genus Caulobacter. The sequence continues at coordinate 5,151 of DAORNX010000111.1, read as the reverse complement.
CAGCGCGCCGACCCACGGCCAGGGGCTGAGCATGCGAATCCTCCCGGGCCGCGACCGGCCTCGAATAAGTTGGCATCCATAATGCCAATATATCCGGAGAGGTAAATGGGGCAGGCGAAGGCGTGGCGCCGCGGTGCGCGAGTTCGGACTGTTCCCGAATTGCCGACAATAGACGCGCCGCGGCCGGGGCGGCTCCAGTTCGTGGACGGTCGCCCAACGCCACCGAATTCGAAGTCCACGCGTGAGGCGGCGAAGACTCCTAGGATCCCGGCCGGGTCACATAGAAGCTGGCGTTGTTGCCGACGGCGGTGGAGGTGGAGTTGATCACCCGGCCCGATCCGATGGTGGTGGTCGCCGTGGCGCCGACGTCGGCGCTGTTGGTCTGGCGGCTGTCGACGGCCATCGAGCCGTTGCAGGCGGAGCAGGCGTAGCCGGTGGCGTCGTTGCCCACGGCGGTGGCCCGGGCGTAGCCGTCATAGCCGTCCGCGCCGGCGAAGCTGGCGATGGCCTCGACCCCGCCGCCGGTGTTGAGCTGCACGTTCTCGAGCACCACGGCGTCGCCGCTGTTGCCGGCCAGGACGGAGTTGCCCACGCCGTAGGCGGTGGCCGCGCCCTCGCCGAACTCGTAGGCGCTGCTTTCGGCCTGGGCCCGGACATAGGCCTGGTTGATCTGGGTCGCGGTCAGGTCCAGCAGCGGTCCCTCGTTGGCGGTGGCCGCCACATTGCCGCTGGCGGTGGCGCTGGTGCTGGCGGTCTGGACCGTGCCGTAGGCGGTGAACTGGCTGGCCTGGGTGAGGGCGGCGTCGTTGCTCTGGTAGACCACCGTGCGCGCGGCTGAGGAGTCGGTCCCGATCAGGCTCATGGTGTTGCCGGAGGCCATGCCGGAGACGTCGGCCGTCCCGCTGACGTAGCCGATGATGGCGCCGCCGTCGGCCAGCACCGAGGCGCCGTTGGTCTGGTTGACCAGCACGCCGGCCGAGCCGTTGGTCAGGCCCAGCGAGACGCTGTTGGACGCGGCGGTGGTGGCCAGTCCGACGTCGCCGGCCGCGGCCGTGTCGGCCTCGAGCATGCCGCGGGCGGTGACCTGAGGCGAGGCGGTGGCGATCTGGGTCAACACCCCGACCATGGTGGCCTGGGTCGTGCCGGCCTCGAGGGCGTTGCCGATGGCGATGGTGTTGATCTGCGAACTGTCGCCCAGCTCGCCGGTGGCGTTGACGGTGGTCGTGGCCTGGGCCGACCCGGCCATGGTCTGGTTGGAGCGGATGTTGAGGTCGACGCCCTCCGTGGAGCCGACCAGCACGTTGCCGGTGGCGGCCGTCTGGGCGCTGACGCCCTCGGTCGCCGAGACCACGTCGATCACCTGGGTGGCGAACACGTCGCCCAGCTGGATCTGGTTGTTGACGACCGTGCCGGGCGCCGTCTGGCCGTGGCTAGTACCGGCCGCGCAGAGGAGCGCGATCGCCGGTATCACGGCCATCGTTCCAGCGACGAGGGTCTTCGCGGGTCGCGGCATTGTTGGTTCCCAGATTGTTGTAGGCGGGCGTGAAGCCGCCCGTTGCGCCGGTGGTGCCGCCCCCCAGCGGATCGACATTCATGCAGGCCTGCGGGCCGGGCATGCCGTACAGGTTGGCGGCCATCTCGACCGTGGCGCGCTCGATCAGCGCCCGCACCGCCAGCTGGACCGGCTCGAGGGCGCCCGTGCCGCCTGAAATGTCGAACACGTTGCCGTTCAGGAAGTCGAACAGGCCGATGCCGACTTCACGGCCGATGATCTGCTTCTGGTAGGAGATGACGTCGACCACCTCGAGCGTGCGGGTGTTCACCAGCCGCAGGTCGAGGGCGATGTTCATCACGAAGATGCGGCTGCGGAAGCTGCCCTTGGGCCCGGTGGCGTCGGTATCGCCGGCCAGCACGTCGGCCCCGGTCGAGCGGATGTTGAAGTTCAGCTCGGTGATGCCGCCGGTGACGTAGAAGTCCGATCCCGCCACCTGGCCCGAGAAGATCTTGCGCGGATCGACCGGGCCGTCGACGCCGGGGGTGGGCCCGTCGCTGATCAGCTTGTTGTTGGCGTATTTCAGCTCAAGCTCCGACACCGAGGTGTCGTAGCGCTCGACCTGCGGGATGCCGGCCTTGGCGAAGGCCGTCATGGCCATCATCGAGGCGCCCTGGGTGACCTTGCGGCCGGAGCCGTCGGCCTCTTCCTTGCCGGTCAGGTCGCTGATCCGGCCGACCGAGATGCGCGGGGCCCGCAGATTGTACTGGCGCGCGTACTGGGCGACGCAGACCAGCGCGTCGGTGTACGGCGTCGGGTTGGCGGTCACCGGCGCGGTGCCGATCGGGTTGGCGTAGAGGCCGTTCGGCCTGGCCACGGGCGTGGCGCAGGCCGTCATGGCGAAGGAGGCCGCGGTAAGCAGCGCGGCGGTGCGCGCCCCGGCTCTGGACATCAGTCGCCCCCGTTCGCCGTCGAGCCGGCGGTGACGTCGCCGGTATTGGTCTGGACCGAGGTGACGATCACCGTGTTCCAGTTGCCCTGGGTGATCACCACCAGATTGTTGCCGATGGCCGTCGAGCTGCCGCCCGCGCCGACGCCGGTCGAGCCGCCGAACACCCCGCCGTCGATGCGCGAGAAGGCGCTCTGGGTCTCGCCGCTCTGGATGATGCCGTCGACGATCAGCCGGTTGCCCGACGAATCCCGCGTTCCGTAGTCGACGCCGCGGTTCTCCTGACCGGAAACCCGGCCATAGCCGGCATTGAACGAGGCGGCGTTGCTGCTCATCTGCTGGGCCAGGGCGGCCGGCGCGACCGCCAGCCCGGCCAGCAGGGCCAGGGCGCCCGCCGCGGGAAGGGTCTTGGACGGAAACGCTGCCATGGAAAATGCTCCGCGCGGGGTAAGAAGGGCACGCGAACGCACAAGCAATGCGCGTGCCAAAACAGGACAGGCCCATCCTGCGGCCCAACCCTTGGCGAATTGGTTAAGGCGGAAGGAATTCGAGTGAGCGAATCGCAGGACGACCGAGCCCCCGCCGACGCCGCGCCGCCGGAACCGGCTTTCAACGCCCCGGCGATCAGCCTGGTCCTCGTCCTGGCCCTGGCGACCGCCTATGGCGTACAGGTCCTTCTGCTGTCGCCGCAGGCGGTGTCGGCCCTGGCCCTGTCCGCCCCGGCCCTGGCCGACGGACGCTGGTGGACGCTGATCAGCCACGTCTTTCTGCATGGCGGCCTTGTTCATCTGCTGATGAACATCGGCGCGGCCCTGGCCTTCGGTCCGGCGGTGGCCCGGTATTTCGGGCGCGGCGCCCGGTCCGCCGGGGTGTTCATCCTGTACTTTCTGGTTTGCGGCGTCGCCGGCGGGATGGGGTTCCTGGCGCTGAACCCCGACAGCGCCGCCCAGGTCATCGGCGCCTCAGGCGCGATCAGCGGCCTGTGGGGCGGGGCGGCCCGGCTGGTCGGCCGCCGGCGGGGCCTTTGGGGTCTGTGGCAGGGCCCCGCGCCGGGCCAGATTATCGCCGTGGTGGCTCTCAACCTGCTGATCGCCGTCACCGGCTTCGCCGCCGGCGGCCTGCAGATCGCCTGGCAGGCCCACATCGCCGGATTTGTCGCCGGTCTTCTGCTGATCGGGCCATTCGGCGCCCTCGCACGGCCAAGTGACCGCGACCGGCGTTGATTCCCGGCGGGTATTGCGAGAGCCTGCGGCCGACGCGGTATATAAAGAGGGAGGTGCCAGCTTTGCTCGTTTCCCAGATTCTCAAGGACAAGGGCGACCTCGTCTTCACCGTCGGCCCGACCGAGACGGTCGGGGCGGTCGCGGCCCTGCTGCACAGCCGGCGCGTCGGCGCCATGGTGATCCTCGATGGCGAGACGGTGGTCGGCATCGTGTCCGAGCGCGACATCGTGCGGATGGTGGCGGAGGAGGGCGGGGCGGCCCTGGCCCGCCCGATCGACGTCTGCATGACGCGCGATGTGGTCTTCGCCACGCTATCTGAGACCGTCGATTCCCTGCTCGGCCGCATGACGGACCGGCGGATCCGTCATCTCCCGGTGATGCGCGACGGGCGGCTGGCCGGGATCATCTCGATCGGCGACCTGGTGAAGCACAAGATCAGCGAAATCGAGGCCGAGGCCGATGGCCTGAAGGCTTACATCGCCGCCGGATAGCCCCGGCCTCGCCCTGGCGGGTGTCGCGCCTCCACCCGGCGCGGCGCCGTTGCGACCGCCCGACGGCGGAAATGTCGTCGACGGGGGTTGCGAGTCGGGCCGCCCACCCGATATACGCCGCGCTCGCTCGGATTCCCGGAGCTGGCCGCGAAGGCCCTGGGCCCCAAAGGCTCTTGATTTTCGCCGGTTTGGCCGCTAGGGTCCGCAGCCTCAATCGACTCGGTGACGGTTACTCAAGAGGGAAGCCCCTCGGCGGCCCCGAGCCCGGTTTGCGTCCTGCGGACGGCTTCGGCCGGAAGTTGGCGGAAATTGAAAATGGTCGGTTGACGGAGGGATGGGGCTTCGACTAGAAGCGCCGCTCCTCGCCGGAACGGAAGGTTTCCGCCCGGCGCCCCAAGAAGATCGGTTCTGTTTTTCAATAGAGCGGATTGACTTGGAACGAGGCTTCTCAGTATTGAGGCCGCCTCCTGGAAGGGTCGGAAAGTTTCCGATTTTTCCCGGTCAAGAAAATCGGTTCCGATCAAAAGGACTGGTTGACTTGCTTGGGCGCTTTCATTTAGAGACGCCTCTCCCGCCGCCCCGGTTCATTCCGGAACGACGGAAACCGGAGAAACCGGAATGCTTCGAAAGAAGCCGGTTGACACGGAAAAACGGAGCGACTAGATACGCCGCTCCTCGCCGACACCGGGCGCTAAGCGGTGGGCAGGGGCAACCCGGTCGGGTCTTTGACATCGTTGATTTGGAAAGAGAAACGCAGGCGGCGGCGTTTTGCGGATAGAGCAAGTCTATCCTCGATACGCTGACAATTGCGGTCTCTTGAAGACACCATGAATATCGGTCGCCACGCCTCGGCGCGGCGGCCAATGTGAATGGGAACTCGTCAAGATACTATGCAAAACCAGACGCCCGATCTTGGGTTTCCCCCCGAGATTGGAAACGATGGGTTAGCGGTCAACTCAACCTGAGAGTTTGATCCTGGCTCAGAGCGAACGCTGG
>DAORNX010000110.1:0-7031 GCA_035441225.1 Caulobacter sp. | reverse complement strand
CGAACGAGGCCTATGGCCAGACGCTGGCCGGCGCCAGCAAGGGCCTGACCGACGCCGAGGACGTGGGGCAGATCAGGGCGATGGTCGATTCCCTGTCTTCCGCCACCCGTCGCGTGCAGAAGGAAAACAAGTCGCTCGAAAAGCGCCTCGCCGAGTCGACCAGCGAGGTGCAGCGCCTGCGCGAGCATCTCGAGCAGGTTCGACGCGACGCCACGACGGACGGCCTGACCAACCTGGCCAATCGGCGCGCCTTCGACGAGGAGCTGGCGCGCGCCTGCGCCGAGGCGGACGAGACCGGCTCGATCCTGACCCTGGCGGTGCTGGATATCGACCACTTCAAGAGCTTCAACGACACCTGGGGTCACCAGACCGGCGACCAGGTGATCCGCTACGTCGCCAGCGTGATCGGACGCCTGGGCGCCACGCCGCGCTTCTCGGCCCGCTACGGCGGCGAGGAATTCGCGATGATCTTCCCCGGCGAGGAGGCCGCCCTGGTCGAGGCGACCCTGCAGGAGATCCGCGAGGAAGTGGCCTCGCGCATGCTCAAGCGCCGGTCGACCAACGAGGACCTGGGCACGGTGACCATCTCCGCGGGCCTGGCCACCCGTCGCGACGGCGAAACCGGCGCCTGCGTCATGGAACGGGCCGACGAGGCGCTCTACGCCTCCAAGCGCACCGGCCGCAATCGCGTGACCAACGGCGAGACCCTCGCGGCGGCGGCCTGATCGCCGCCCGACCCCGGGGTCCCGGGACGGCTTGCTCCCCGCCCCGATCCCGTGCGAGCCTCCGGCCCGAAGGAGCGCGCCGCTCATGTGTGAACGCAAACGCTGACCGCTAGCCAAGGCTAGCCGTCCATCCCGCCGCCCCGCGCCCGATCGCGGGGCGTCGATGCGTTCACCCCCCGCCCTTCGGATCTCCATGTCCTCCAGAACGACAAGCGCGATCACGCGCGTGAACACCCACTATGCGCTGCAGGCCTTCGCCCAGGCCGCCGGCGGCATCTTCTTCCTCGTCTTCCTGTTGAGGGCGGGGGTCGAGGTTCCCTTCGCCCTGCTGTTTCAGGCGGGCGTCGTTGCGGCGCGCTTCATGCTGCGGCCGGCGATCCTGCCGCTAGCCGTGCGCTGGGGCGTCAAGCCGCTGCTGATCGCCGGAACGCTGCTGACCGCGACCGACTATCCGCTGCTGGCCCTGGTCGAGGGGCCCGGTCCCTACCTTGTCCTGCTCTGCGCCGTGTCATCGCTCGGCTATCTGCTCTACTGGCTCAGCTTCCACGCCTATTTCGCGGCCCTTGGCGAGGCCGCCGACCGGGGCGGCCAGATCGGGCTGCGCGAGGCGATTGTCGCCCTGGTCGGCATCGTCGCGCCGCTGCTGGGGGCTCTGGGCCTGACCACGCTCGGACCAACGCCGACCTTCTGGGCCGTGGGCCTGGTCCAGGCCCTGGCCATCGTCCCGTTGATCGGCGCGCCCAACGTCTCGGTTCCCGCGGCCGTTCCGGCGGCGGCGACGCCGGCCTGGACAGGCCTGGGGCTGATGGTCGGCGACGGCCTGTTCGCCGCGACCTACCACTATGTCTGGCTGATCGCCCTGTTCCTGGCCCTCGGCCAAAGCTACTCGGCCTACGGCGGCGCGGCCGCCGCGGCAGCCGTCGTCGGCGCGTTCAGCGGGCTGGTGCTGGGCCGGCATGTCGACAGTGGTCACGGCCGCCGTTCGGCGATCCTCGCCTACTCGGCCGCGGCGCTCGTCGTCATCCTGCGCGCGGCGAGCCTGGGCCTGCCCTGGCTCGCGGTGCTGGCCAACGCCGCAGGGTCCCTGCTGGTGACGATCGTCACGCCGGTGCTGATGACGCCGGTATACAACCTGGCCAAGGCCTCGCCCTGCGTGTTCCGCTTCCACATGGCCACCGAAGGGGCGTGGGACGTTGGCTGCTTCCTCGGCTGCGTTGCGGCCGCGGCCCTGGCGGCGGCCGGCCTGCCCCTGTCCGTTCCGCTGCTGCTGGCCCTTGCGCCGGCCGCGATGCTGGCCCTGCAGCTGACCCGCTACTACGGTCGCGGCCCGGCGTGAAAAATTTTGACTGGCGTTCCCCGGCGTTATGGGGACTAGCCAGCCCACACACGAAACCCTCGGAGGACGCTCGGGTGGACTACAAGAAGATCAAGGTTGAGCTGGTCGACGGCGTCGCCGTGGTGACCATGTCTGACCCCGCGACGATGAACGCGGCCGGCCTGGACCTGGCCGGTGAACTGAGCCACGCCCTCTCCAGCATCGCCGCCGGCAAGGTCGTCGCCCGCGCCGTGGTGCTCACCGGCGAAGGCCGCGGCTTTTGCTCGGGGGCCAACCTCGGCGGCGGCGGCGCGGCGGGCCGCGAGCTGGACGTCGACGGCAAGCCGGACGCCGGTCGGGCGCTGGAAACCGTCTACAACCCCCTGGTCAGCCAGATGCGCGACCTGCCGGTGCCGCTGGTGACGGCCGTCAACGGCGCCGCCGCCGGCGTCGGCTGCTCTTTCGCCCTGCTGGGCGACCTGATTGTGGCCGCCGAGAGCGCTTACTTCCTGCAGGCCTTCCGGCGCATCGGCCTGGTGCCGGACGGCGGCTCGACCTACCTGCTGCCGCGCGCCGTCGGGCGGGCCCGGGCCATGGAAATGGCCCTGCTGGGCGAGAAGATCGGCGCGGCCAAGGCGCTCGAATGGGGCATGGTCAACCGCGTGGTGCCGGACGCCGAGCTGCGCGGCGCGGCGATCGCCCTGGCGTCGGAACTGGCCAACGGGCCGGCGTCGCTGGGCGCCATCCGACGCCTGATCTGGGACAGCCTCGACGGCGACTGGAACGGCCAGCTGACCGCCGAACGCAAGGCGCAGAAGATCGCCGGCAAGACCGAGGACTTCATCGAAGGCGTCAGCGCCTTCCTGCAAAAGCGCGTCGCGGCGTTCAAGGGGCGGTAGCCCTCTCCCGGCGGGAGAAGGAAGTCCGTCACCCGTCCCAGGGGCCGGGCCCGATGTCGTCGCGCGTCGCCCGGCCCTTCTTCTTTTTCGATCTCTTCGCCCGGAACGCCGCCTCGACGCCCAGCCGAGCCCAGCGCACGGCCTCGTCCGGATCATCCAGCGCGCGCTCGGGCAGGCTCCAGTAGCCCAGCGAGGCCTTGCGTCCGTCCTTCATGGCGTAGACGAACGGCCCTGCGCCCTCCGCCTCGAAGGCGGCGCGGTTCTCGTCATCGACCTTCAGATACAGCGTCTCGCCAAACACCAGGGCGAAGGCCGCGCCATCGACCTGCAGGCTGGCGCCGCCAAACATCGTCTTCACCGTCAGGGGTCCCAGCCCCGCCAGCAGTTCCGACAGATGATCGAGAAACGGGCGACTGACGGCCATGGCCCACCGTGTGAGTGATTGTTCACTTGCGAAGCTGTCCGCGATGTGAGCAAATGCTCACACACGCGGAGTCGCCCGCCAATGTCCGCCAAACCTCGCATCGAGCGCGCCGCCCTGGAAGTCTTCGTTCGCGATGGCGTCGACGCGGCCACCACCCGCGCCATCGCCGCGGCGGCAGGGGTTTCCGAAGGCGCCCTCTACCGCCACTACAAGGGCAAGGACGAACTGGCCGTCAGCCTGTTCATGACCACCCACCGGCGGCTGTCTTCGTTGATCGAGGCCAGCGCCGCGCAGGCGGTCGGCATTCGCGACAAGGCCGCCGCCATCGTCGCCGCCTATTGCCAGGTGGCCGACGAGGACTGGCTGACGTTCAGCTTCCACCTGACCCAGATCCACCGCTTCGTCCCGGTCTACCAGGAAGACGGCCGCGACCCCGTGACCGTGACCGAAAACGTCATCAAGCAGGCGATGATCGCCGCCGAGATCCCGCCGGCCGACCCGCGCGTGCTGGCCGCCATGGCCATCGGTGTGATCACCCAGACCGCCCAGAACAAGGTCTATGGCCGTCTGGGCGCCGATCCTCTCTCCGCCCACGCCGGCCTGATGACCGCCGGCGTCCAGGCCCTCCTCTTCGCCCGCTAGGGACTTCCGATGACCTTCCGCAACCGGCTGTTCAACGCCTACTACTGGGTTCTGTCGATCTTCTACGGCCTCAGCGCCGCATTGCTGGCCCTGGCGCCCGGCCGCGCGCCGATGACCGCCGCGATCCGCCTCTACACGCGTCGCATGCTGTGGGCGATGGACCGCCTGGCCGGCATCAGGATCGAGCTCAAGGGCCAGGACAGACTGCCCGACGGAGCCTTCATCATCGCGGCCAAGCACCACAGCTGGGGCGACGGCTTCGTGATGTTCGCCAACGTCGACAACCTGTCGTTCGTGACCGGCGACCACATGGAGCGGTTTCCGCTGGTCGGGGCCATCCTGCGCAAGTTCGGCGCGATCATCGTCGACAACTGCGGCGGTCCCGAAGCGCGCAGGGCCCTGTCGGAAAGCGCCGCCCAGGTGGCCGCCGAGGGTCGCCGCATCCTGATCTATCCGGAGGGGAACCTGGCGAAGCCAGGCGAGCGGTTCCGCTACCGCACCGGCGTCTACTACATGAGCCGCGACTTCAACCTGCCGGTGGTGCCGGTGGCAACCAACCTGGGCTGCTTCTGGGAGCAGACGTCGAAGATCAAGCGCCCGGGGACCGCCACCATCGAATTCCTCGACCCGATCGCGGTGGGCCTGGACCGCACCCCGTTCCTGGAGCGCCTGGAGTCCGTCATCGAGACCCGCAGCCAGGAATTGATCGCCATGGCCACGGGCGAGCCCGTCAGGCCCAGCCTGCTGGTCCCGACGCCGGACGAGGCGCGCAAGGCGGCGGCGGCGACAGTGGCGGCGGCCTGACCTCGGCCTACCTCTTCCAGTCGCTCGAGCACATCTCCGCCGCGAACGCCTGGAAGCCGGTCGTCCCGTCTGTCCAGGGCCGGGCGGCGCTGGGCGAGCCGGGTCCGACAAAGGCCCCGCTGGCCGTGTAGTTCGAGCCCTCGAGATAGGTCACCGTCCGGGCGGCGCAGTCGAGCTGGATCTTGTGGATCGAATAGGCCACGGGCGTCGGATTGCCGTTGAACGGCGTCGGCGTGTTGTAGCGGGCCTGCATCAGCACGGTTACGACCGAACCTGACACCTTGTCTGTGTTCCAGCCGTAGGACCAGGCGGCGAGATCGTCGCGCGCCAGCCCTTCGAAATGGTCTGGATTGACGTCGGCGAACGGATCAGCCGGCGCGCCGGCGACCAGGATGACCGCCGCCGCGGCGGACACAATCAGATGGACCATTGTTGTCAGCCTCCCCCTCAGGAAGAGGCGACGATTTCACCGGGCCGCGGGGGTGACAATTCGCGACCTACCCAGATCGCGGAAATCGGCGGTCAGGCCTCGTGGTCGGTCGCAGGCTGGATGGTGACGCTCTCGCCGCAGCCGCAGGCGTCGGTCTCGTTCGGATTGCGGAAGACGAACTTCGAACTCAGCCGGCTGATCTCGTAGTCGATCTCGGCGCCGATCAGGAACAGCACGGCCTTGGGCTCGATCAGGATGGTCACGCCGTGATCCTCGACCACCTCGTCCAGAGGATCGGCCTTTTCGGCATACTCGATGATGTATTCGGACCCGGCGCAGCCACCGTTCTTCACGCCCACACGCAGGCCGGCGTAGGGCTTGTCGGCCCGGGCCATGATTTCCTTGACGCGGTCGGCCGCGGCGTCGGTCAGGGTGACGACCTTGGGGCGCGGGCGGCGCGGACGGGGGGTGATTTGAACGGTTTCCATGGTCAGAACATGTTCAGCTGCAGCTTGGCCTCGTCGCTCATGCGCGAGGGGTCCCACGGCGGGTCGAAGACCAGGTCGACGGAGCAGGACTTCAGGCCAGGAATTTCCATTACCGCGTCCTCGACCCAGCCCGGCATTTCCCCCGCCACCGGGCAACCGGGCGCGGTCAGGGTCATGTCGATCTTCACCTCGCGATCGTCCGAGACGTCGACCTTGTAGATGAGGCCCAGTTCGTAGATGTCGACCGGGATCTCCGGGTCGAACACGGTCTTGAGCTTCTCCACCAGCTGATCGGTCAGCGCGTCGAGCTCCGCCTGCGGAATGGCGGAGGGCGTTTCGGTCACGGGCGTCGCTGTGTCGGTCATGATCTCAGACGAAGAAGCTGCGGGCCTTGACCAGCGCGTCCACGAACGCGTCGGCTTCGGCCAGGGTGTTATATAGGGCGAACGAGGCCCGGGCGCTCGACGTGACGCCGAAACGGGCCATCAGGGGCTCGGCGCAGTGGGTTCCGGCGCGGACCGCCACCCCCTGCCGGTCGAGGATCTGGGCGATGTCGTGGGCGTGGGCCCCGTCGACGGTGAAGCTGAGGATCGCGCCCTTGTCGGGCGTCGTGCCGAGGATGCGCAGCCAGTTGGCGCCGTCGAGCCGCTCGACCACCCGGTCGTAGAGGGCGCGTTCGTGCGCGGCGACGGCCTCGCGATCGAAGCCCGCAAGCCATTCCAGCGCCGCGCCCAGCGCGATGGCCTCGAGGATCGGCGGGGTGCCGGCCTCGAACCGCATCGGTGGGTCGGCGTAGGTGATGCGGGCTTCGGTCACCGTGCCGATCATCTCGCCGCCGGCCTGGTAGGGTGGCAAGGCCGCCAGCCGTTCGGCCTTGCCGTAGAGCACGCCCACGCCGGTCGGACCGTAAAGCTTGTGGCCCGTGCAGACGAAGAAGTCGGCGTCCAGAGCCTTCACATCCACGGCCAGGTGCACCGCGCCCTGGCAGCCGTCGACCAGCACCGCAGCACCCGCCGCATGCGCCGCATGCGCCAGGTCGGCGATGGCGCGGACCGGGTTGATCGTTCCCAGCACGTTGGACATCTGGGTCACGGCGACCAGCCTGGTCCTTTCGCCGATCAGGGACTTCAACCCGTCCAGGTCGAGCGAACCATCCTCGCGCACCGGCGCGAACCGCAGCACCACGCCCTTGCGCTCGCGCAGCAGATGCCAGGGCACGATGTTGGAGTGGTGCTCCATCTGGGTGAGGACGATCTCGTCGCCGGCCTTCAGGCCCAGGCCGAACGAGGCCGCGACCAGGTTGA
>DAORNX010000109.1:0-7042 GCA_035441225.1 Caulobacter sp. | reverse complement strand
CGCGCGGCGGCCTCGGCCTCGCGGGCCTGGTCCTCGAGGGTCTCGGGCGAGGGTTCGGCGGCGTCGAACAGGTCGAGGTCGGCAAACGGCCCCCGGGCCAGCCGGTCGGCCGGCGCGAAGCCGGCGTAGGGATCCTCGGGCGCGAGGCGGGCCATGGCCACGACCCGCTCGATCAGCTTGCGGCGGCCCTCGGCCGAGACATCAGAGCCGGACACCACGGCCTGGCGCTGGCCGATGAACACGCGAAGGCCGAGGTCGCGCGATTCCTCGCGCTCGACCTCTTCCAGCTCGCCCATCCGGACGTTGACCGACAGGGACTGGCGTTCGGCGAAGACAGCCTCGGCCGCGTCGGCGCCGGCCTTCAGGGCGTCGGCGACCGCTTCATGCAACAGGGTTTCATCCATGCCCCGGGTTATGGGGACGCCCGGGCGTCGCGGCAAGGCTCAGGGGACATGCACTTCTGTGCGTGTCCCCTCCGGCCGGAAAGGGACACGCACTGAAGTGCATGTCCCTGCTTCACCACACCGCCGAAATCAGCAGGGCGGCGACGAGGAAGACATAGGCGCACCAGGTCATGGTCATGCCCAGCGCCCGGGGGATCGAGGTGCCGACGCTGTTCGACAGGCCCACGGCGTGCACCACCCTGCCGACCAGCAGGATGAAGCCGGCGAGATGGATCAGCAGCGGCGTGGCGCCCGACAGGTCCAGCGCGATCAGCCCGGCCAGGCCCGGCGGCACGTATTCACTGGCATTGCCGAAGGCGCGGATGGCCTGGGCCAGTTCCGGGATGCCCTCGTCGCCGAGGAATACCTTGTGCTTGTTGCGCAGCCGCACGACCAGCAGCGAAAGCACCAGCATCAGCAGGATGTGCAACCCGACCCACAGGGCCGAGGCGTGGCCCGGATTGACGACGTCCATCCCGCGTCCTTCTTCAAAAATCACCGTTTCAGCGCGGCGCAATCAACCGTGCCTGCCCGTCGAGGGCAAGGCCGCTCAATGGCCCATTTCGCGTCCCACCGGATAAAGCCGGTAATGATCGTCAAAATAGGGCGTCCGTTCATAGAACCAGCCGAGCCGCGCGTCCGGATCGGCGGCGAAGGCCGGGTCGGCGGCCAGCTTCGCCTCGAATTCGGCCTTCAGGGCCGGATCGGCATCGAGCATCCGCTGGCCCAGCGGCGCGATGACATAGCCCTCGATATACTCGGTGCGCTGCAGGATCTCCGGGAAGAAGCCCCAGGCGAGGAAGCCCTCGTCGCTCTCGGGTTCCAGCAGCAGCACGGCCAGTTCGCCGAGCGGCTGGTCGGTCGGTACGCGGACGGAGCCCGCGGGCATGGTGACGGTGCGGGTCTCCCAGACCGCCTCGCCAGGCTCCATGCCGACATGGCCTTCGTTGGTCCGGCCGGCGATCTTCGCGGCCGGCAGGCGCGCCATCGACAGGGTCACCGTCCTCGGCGCGGCCAGGGTTTCCATCTGGATGCCCTGCAGACGCAGGCGGGCGATGATCTCGGGCCTGGTCGCGGGCGCCCAGTAGGCGGCGGGCGGAGTCAGCCGCAACCCGGCCGTGGCGGAGAACAGCGGCTCCTGCCAGGGCGTCCGCTCGGGCCGGCCAAGCCAGCGCACCTCATCGCGGCCCGAGACCGGCGAGCGATAGGTCTCGTAAGCCACGCCGAGGAAGGCGCGGGTCCCCACGGGCGTGGTCGACGGGGTCCAGTTGGTCAGCACCTCGGCCGGCCGGCGGGCCCGGTCGGCGGCGATGGCGGCCTTCAGGCCGGCGGTGTCGGCCGCCACCGACTTCAGCGCCGACTCCAGCAGCACGTACATGCCCAGAACCCGCTGGTTGTAGGGCTTGAGGGAGTGGTTCTCGACAAGGATCGTCGGCATGTGGCGCGCGTCGCCATAGCCGTTCGACAGCCGCAGCCCCGTCGGCCCGATGAACAGGCCGGTCCTCGGCGCCCGGTCATCGACGGCGAACACCAGCGGTCCCGGGATGTGGCCGGCCTTCTTCAACGCCGCATAGGCCGCCGGCTTGAGGGCCGCGTTCAGCCATCCGGCGATGGCGGGCGAGCGGGTGAAGGTTCCATCCTCGCCCTCGAAGCCGAAGGTCACGTCGTACTGGTAGTCGATGCCGTCGGTGACATGCAGGTCGAAATAGAGCGCCGGGTCGAAGCGGTTGATCAGGCCCATCATGGCCTGCATCTCCGGCGCGTCGAGCTTGCCGTAGTCGCGGTTGAGATTGAGGTTCTGGGCCGTCGTCCGCCAGCCCTGGCTAACCGGGCCACGCTGGTTGGGGCGGCTCCAGGGACTGGTTCGCTCATGGGCGTCGGCGCTGAAGATCGGCACGAAGACGAAGTTGGCCCCGTCCAGCAGGCCGTCCTTGCCCTTGAAGGCGATGTCCCGCAGCAGCATCAGGCCGGCGTCCTTGCCGTCGATCTCGCCGCTGTGGATACCGGCCTGGGCCAGCACCACCGGCTTGTCGGCATCGAGCCGGTCAGGGTCCTTGCTGGCGATGACCACGTAGAGGTCGCGCCCTTCCGGCGTCTTGCCGAACACCTCCATGCGGATCAGCGGCGAGGCGGCGTCGAGCCGCTTCAGCCAGGCGACGGTCTCGTCGTAGCTGGGGGTGGCCGTCAGGCCGGTCATTTCCGAGGGCGTGATCCACGGATCGTCCGCCTTGACGATCAGCCGCTCGCTCTTGCCGTGCCAGGCAATGGCCGGCGGCAGGAAGTCGGTCTCCCAGGGAGCGGCCATGGCGGCGCCTCCACAGGCCACGGCGGCGGCGATCGCCGCAAGGAACATCCTGTTCAACGCGCGAACCTCATTTCCAGATCGGCTTGCCGTCCCCGGGCAGGCCCAGTTTGCCCCACATGTCCGACACCCGGTCGACGACCGCCTGGTCCATGCGGATCTTCTCCCCCCATTCGCGGTGGGTCTCGGGGGGCAGCTTGTTGGTCGCATCGAGGCCGATCTTGCTGCCGAGGCCGCTCTCGGGGCTGGCGAAGTCGAGGTAGTCGATCGGGGTGTTCTCGATCACCGTGATGTCGCGCGCCGGATCCATGCGGGTGCTGAGCGCCCACATGACGTCCTTCCAGTCGCGGGCGTCGATGTCGTCATCCACGACGATGACCCACTTGGTGTACATGAACTGGCGCAGGTAGCTCCAGACGCCGAGCATCACCCGCTTGGCGTGGCCGGGGTAGGCCTTCTTCATCGACACCACGGCGATGCGGTAGCTGCAGCCCTCCGGCGGCAGCCAGAAGTCGACCACCTCGGGAAACTGCTGCTGGAACAGCGGGATGAACACCTCGTTGAGCGCCTCGCCGAGCACCGACGGCTCGTCCGGCGGCCGGCCGGTGAAGGTGGTGTGGTAGATGGCGTCCCTGCGCATGGTGATCGCGCTGACCCTGAACACCGGGAAGCGCTCGACGCTGTTGTAGTAGCCGGTGTGGTCGCCGTAGGGGCCCTCGTCCTCGAACTCGTCGATCATCACATGGCCCTCGATGACGATCTCGGCCTGGGCCGGGACCATCAGCGGCACGGTCTTCGCCGGCACGAGGTCGACCTTGGACCCGCGCAGCAGGCCGGCGAACTGGTATTCCGACAGGGTGTCCGGGACCGGCGTCACGGCCGCGAGGATCACGCCCGGATCGGCGCCGATCACCGCGCAGGCGGGCAGCGGGTCGCGGCGACCGGCCTTCTTGTGGCGGCCGTAGTGCTGGGCCCCGCCGCGGTGGGCCAGCCAGCGCATGATCGCCCGGTCCTTGCCCAGCACCTGCATGCGGTAGATGCCGAGGTTGAAGTCATCCTCCTTCGAGTCCGACGGCCCCTTCGTCACCACCAGCGGCCAGGTGATCAGCGGCGCGGGCTCGCCCGGCCAGCAGGTCTGGACCGGCAGCTTGCCGAGGTCGACCTGGTCGCCCTTGAGCACCACCTGCTGCACGGGCGCGGACTTCACGGTCTTCGGCCGCATCGACATCACGGTCTGGGCCAGCGGCAGCAACTCCATGGCGTCCTTGATGCCACGCGGCGGCTCGGGCTGGCGCAGGAAGGCCAGCAGCTCGCCGACCTCGCGCAGCTCGCCCGCCGTGGTGCGCGGCTCGCCGCCGAGCGTCACCCCCAGCGCCACCCGCTTCACGGTGCCGAACAGGTTGGCCAGGCAGGGCATCGGCGAGATCGTGCCGTCTTCCATCACCGGCTTTTCGAACAACACCGCCGGCCCGCCGGTGGCCAGCAGCCGGGTGCAGATCTCGGTCATCTCCAGCACGGTCGACACCGGCTCGGTCACCCGCACCAGTTCGCCGTCCGCTTCCAGCCTGGCGATGAAGTCCCGCAGCGACCGATAGGCCAAGGTTCAGTGCTCCCGTTGCGCGCGGCGGAAGCTAGGGCGGCGGGGCCGCCGTGTCACGCCTTGGCGTTTCGACCCAAGTGGACTAAGTTAGTCCACATGAAGCAGGTCAACGTTCATCAGGCCAAGACCCAGCTCTCCCAGCTCCTCGCCGACGTGGAGGCCGGTGAGGTCATCGTGATCGCCAGGGCCGGCAAGCCCGTCGCGCGACTTACGGCGGAGCCCGCTGAGCGCAAGGTGCTTCGCCAGCCCGGCGCGATGAAGGGAGAATTCGTCTGGGATGAAGAGGCGTGGAAGGCCGGCGACGCGGAAATCCTCGAGATGTTCGAGGAGTCGATCAACGCGCCGCTGTTTCCGCCCGAGCCTGAAGAGGCGTCTTGAGCGGCCTGATCCTCGACAGCAACGCCCTGATCTGGTGGCTTGAGGACGCGCCACGGATCAGACGATCCAGCGCAGCGGAACGGATCGCCACCGATCCCCTGGTGATGGTCAGCATCGTCACGCCCTGGGAACTGTGGATCAAGGCCGCTTCCGGACGGCTAGGGCTGCCCGGGCGATTCAACGAGCGGCTGCCCGACCTCGGTCTCGAGATCATCTCGCCGACCCTCCGCGACGCGCGGCTCGCCACCGCCCTGCCGCCGATTCACAAGGACCCGTTCGACCGCATGATCGTGGCCCAGGCGCTGAATCGAGACGCGGCGATTGTCACCAGCGACAGAAAGCTCCGCGACTATGGCGTGGACGTCATTCTACTTTAGCCGCCTCCCAGGCCTTCACCTCGGCCTTCTTCGCCGCCTTGCGCCAGCGGCGTTCGAGGAAGCCCTTCAGCTGGTCGGGACTGAGCGTCTCCAGCCGCGCCAGCACGCAGGGGTAGTCCTTGTAATGGGCGGTGAAGTGGAAGGTCTCCGGCTCGACCTCGAGCAGCAGGTCGCGCTCGTCGAACGACACCTCCATGATCACCGCGCTGGCGTCGTCCTTGCGCACGCGGGTGAGGAACTTGCCATTCACCTTGTAGGACGGCTGGCCGTAGCTGGGCGCCTCCTCGACGCCGGGGAAGGCCATGACGATGGCGTGGAACTCGTCGCGGGTCATGATGCGCTCCGTCAGTAGGCCAGCGCCACGCCATCCTTGCGCATCTCTGTGGCGGCGGCGTAGCGGCCGGGCCAGCGCTCGATCGCCTGGTAGCCGCCGAAGCCGCCGTCCGACGCGCCGAGCGGCCAGCCGAGGGCGGCCAGGGCCTTTTTCGTCGCCTCGGGCACGCCGGTCTCGAGCCGCAACAGGCCGGGCTGGCCCAGCGCCTCGCCGGTCGGCTCGCTGCCGCCCTCATGGTGCCAGCGCGGGCTGTCGCCGGCCGCCTGCAGGTCGAGGCCGAAATCGACCATGTTGCTGATGATCTGGGCCTGGCCCTGGGGCTGCATGTCGCCGCCCATCACGCCGAAGCTCAGCCAGGGCGTCCCGTCCCGCACCGCGAAGCCCGGGATGATGGTCTGGAACGGCCGCTTGCCGGGCGCATAGACGTTGGGATGGCCGTCGGTCAGCGAGAACAGCTCGCCCCGGTCCTGGAACATGAAGCCCAGGCCGTCCGGCGACAGGCCGCTGCCCATGCCGCGGTAGTTGGACTGGATCATCGAGACCATCATGCCGTCAGCGTCGGCGACGGTAAAATACGTCGTGTCGCCATGGCTCGGGGCCTGGCCCGGATAGATCGGGTTGAGGATCGCGTCCGGCTTGATCAGCTTCGCCCGCTCCGCCGCGTAGGCCTTGGAGTTGAGCCACTCGACGGGGATCCTGCCGAATTCGGGGTCGGCGAAGTAGCGGGCGCGGTCCTCGTAGGCCAGCCGCTTGGCCTCGACCGCATGGTGGATCGCCTGGGCCGACTGGAAGCCCATCGCCTTGACGTCGAACGTCTCCAGGATGTTCAGCAGCTGCAGGGTCGACAGTCCCTGGCTGTTGGGGGCCAGGCCGTAGACGTCGACGCCGCGGTAGCCGGTGACCAGCGGGGTGGTCCATTCGCTGTGGTGAGCGGCCAGGTCGGCGCGGGTCATCCAGCCGCCGATGCGCTTGAAGTAGGCCTCGATGCGATCGGCGATCTCGCCGTCGTAGAAGGCGTCGCGGCCGCCGGCGGCGATCGCGCGATAGGTCGAGGCCAGGGCCGGATTGCGGAACAGCTCGCCCTCGCGCGGCGTGCGCCCCTCGGCCGCCCAGACCTTGTTGAAGTTGACCACCTCCTCGATGTTCGAGGCCGGGTTGTTGAACCGGCGGAACGAGGCGGCCAGGTAGTAGGCGACGTTCTGGGTGACCGGCGTCCCCTCGTCAGCGTAGCCGATGGCCGGGCCGAACAGGTCCTTCCACGGCAGCTTGCCGAACTTGCCGTGCAGGTCCCACCAGGCCTGGACCGCGCCGGGCACGCTGACCGAGATGGCCCCGAAGCTGGCGATATGGCCGTTCTTCGACCGCGCGCGCTGGGTCTCCAGCGTCAGGCCGCGCGGGGAGCGGCCCGAGCCATTGAGGCCGACGACCTTCTTCGTCTTCGGGTCCCACAGCATGACGAAACAATCGCCGCCGATGCCGCTCGAGATCGGTTCGAGGAGGCCCAGGCAGGCATTGGCCGCGATGGCCGCGTCGACGGCCGACCCGCCGCGCCGCAGGATGTCGATCGCCGCCAGGGTGGCCAGCGGATGGGCCGTCGCCGCCGCCCCG
>DAORNX010000108.1:0-7046 GCA_035441225.1 Caulobacter sp. | reverse complement strand
CCCCGCCCGCGCCGGCGCGCAGGGCGGCCGCGCCGTCCGGGCTGACCGGCCAGAGCGCCAGGACGCCCTGGGGCGCCAGGGTGCCATAGACCGCGGCGACCAGCATGCCGACCGAGAACAGCAGGATGGCCCGCGCCGCCAGCCGGCCGGTCGCCGCTGCGTCGGCCACCGAGACGATGCCGGTGACCAGCAGGCAGAAGACCAGCGGCACGATGGTCATGCGCAACAGGTTCAGCCACAGGCCTCCGACCGCCTCGACCGCGCCGGCCAGGCCGTCCAGGGTCGGATCGCCGATGGCGTGGCAGGCGGCGCCCGCGCCGAGGCCAAGGACCAGGGCGATCAGCACGCGTCCGGCGAGGGACTTCAACATCGGGCGACTCCGGCTAGCGCCCGGCCGATCCTAGCCGCCGGCCGGGGATTTGGAAGGGTGTCGCCGCAGCGATTGCCGACGAGGGCGCGGCGGCTCTAGGCTCGCCCGATGCAACAGATTCCCGATCTTCCCCGCCCGCCGCTCGACGACGAGACCATCGCCGGCCGCACCGTCGACCTGGAACGGGCCAACCTGCTGCGGCACGGCGAAGACCTGTGGCGCGCGATCGGCTCGCGGGACGAGCTCTGGGGCGGCATTCCGTCCGGCCCGTTCGAGTCCGAAGCGGTCTTCTACGACTGGCTGGGCAGCCGGCTGGGGCGCGAGGACCAGCGCGCCTACGCGATCATCGACAGGAGCGATGGCGGTCGCGCGGCGGCGGGCCTGTTCTTCCTGCTGCAGGTCAAGCCGGACATGGGGACCTGCGAGCTGGGCCTGGTCTATGGCCCGTCGCTGAGCCGCACCGTCGCCGGCACCGAGGCGGTCTATCGCCTGGCCCGCTACGTGATGGAGACCAACGGCTACCGCCGGCTGGAATGGCGCTGCGGCCCCGACAACCTCGCCTCCGTGCGGGCGGCCTCGCGCTACGGCTTCACCTACGAGGGCATGCTGCGCCAGACCTACTGGCTCAAGGGCCACAACTGGGACACCCGCATCTATTCGATCCTCGACAGCGAATGGCCGGCCATCGGCGCCCGGTTCGAGGCCTGGCTGGCGCCGGAGAATTTCGACGCGGCGGGGCGGCAGATCAAAGGGCTGGGCGAGATCTGACTGCCGTCCCGGAAGCTGCTCGGCGGCGATCCGGGATGACAACGACGCTTAGCCGAACGCCGCGAACAGCCCCCTGGCCTCCCGCCAGTCCGCCACCAGGCGCGTCGCCCCCGCCTCCATCAGGCGGGCCGACGATCCGTCGTCCATGTGACCGCCGCCGGCGAAGCCCCAGACGGTCATGCCGGCGGCAAGGGCCGAGCGCACGCCGTTGACGCTGTCCTCGATGGCCAGGCAGCGCGCCGGGTCGGTCGCCAGCGCGCTGGCCGCGTGCAGGAAGATGTCGGGGTGCGGCTTGGCCCTGGCCACGAGGTCGGCCGAGTAGACATGCGGGTCGAAGGCCTCGAGCAGGCCGGTCAGGCGCAGCTTCTCGCGCAGGAAGGCCGCGCCGGAGGAGCTGGCCACGGCCCTGGGCCGGTTCAGCGCCGCGATGGCCGCGCCGCAGCCGGCGACCTCGGTCAGGCGGGTCTGGCAGGCGTCCCAGCGCTGGTCGTGGGCGCGACGCAGGAAATCGTCCGGCAGCGGCCGGCCCGTGCGATCCAGGCAGTCCCGCGTCAGGGCCTCGCGGAACGCCGCGTCGTTAAGGCCCAGGAACCGGTGGCGGTAGTCGTCGGGATGGTAGACCAGGCCGCACTCGGCCAGCAGGGTGATCTCCACCTCGATGGCGAGGATCTCGGAGTCCACCAGGACTCCGTCGCAGTCGAAGATCACGGCGGCGGGCGCTTGCATGCCCGCGCATAACAAAAGGGCCTCCCGATGCGGAAGGCCTTTGTCAGTCAACTCTGGTTGCGGCCTGTAAGGCCGCCTTGCTCCGCCGGACCCGACCCGGGGGGAGGACTCAGGTCCGGCGGAGCGGCGCGGCGCGGATCACAGGCCCGCGACACCGACGACGCCGAAGTTCACGGCGGCGAGGATGATGACCAGCGGCAGGACGGCGAGGGCCAGGCTGGCGAGGTTGCTGAACTGATGAACGGACTTGGTCGACATGTTGAATTCCCCTTGGATCTGTGTGGCCGCGGAAGTCCGCGTCCGGTGATCAGGGGTATAGGCAAGTGTTCGGCGGAACACCCGTTAAGTATGAGTCATGACTTCGATTTAAGCATGTGAAGCGAATGTAAGGTGATTACATGGCGGTAATGATGGGGCGGGGGAAGTCGGGGCCAGGGATTAGGGAGTAGGAAGTAGCTGAGCGGTGTCACGCGGTTGCGGCGGCCTGTCAGCCCCTGCCCCCTACTCCCTACTCCCTACTCCCTAACCCCTACGCCCTCTCCGTCGGCGTCACGAGGAAGTGGCCGCGCAGGGCGGCGATCGGGGCGGCGCGCTGGTCCTGCCAGGCCTCGACATGGACGTTGGCGATGCGCCGGCCGACCTTCTTGATCTCGGCGCGGGCGTAGGTCGTCAGGGGGCGGCCCGAGCGCAGGTATTCGATCGACACGTCGATGACCCGCGGCTGGCGCGCCTGGCCTTCCTTGACCAGCAGCTGGGCCAGCGCCGTCATCTCCATGAAGGCGCCCAGCACCCCGCCGTGGATCGCCGGCAGGGTCGGGTTGCCGATCAGGTGCTGGCCGAACGGCAGGATGGCGGTCATCTCGTCGCCGGCCAGCTCGATGCGCAGGCCGAGGAACCGGGCGTACGGAATACGCGCCAGCATGGCGTCGATGGATTCGGCCGGATCGCTCATCGGGGCTTGCGGTCCTTCAGATTGGCGCCGAAGCCGCGGCCGCCGCTGGAATCGAGCATGAAGGCCGCCTGGGCCGCGGCCACCGGGTCGGCCGGATCAACATCGTAGGCCACGGCCCGCACGAAGGCGACCGAGCGGGTCACCTTGTAGCAGCTGGCCTTCGCGAAGATGTCCTTCCCCGGCTCGGCAGGCCGCATGTAGTCGATGCGCAGGTCGAGGGTGGCGATGGTCTTGAACTCGGTCAGGCCCGTGTGCACGGCCTGGCCGCAGGCGTGGTCGAGCAGGGCCGTGACGACACCGCCGGCGATCACGCCCGTGTCGGGATCGCCGATCAGCTTCTCGTCATAGGGCACCCGCAGGACCGCCCCGTCGGCGTCGAGCGAGACGGTCTCCATCTTCAGGGCGATGGCGTGCGGGCTGCCCTGGTTCATGGCCTGGACGAAGTTGCGCATGGCGTCGAGATGATCACTCATGGCTCGGGTTTAGACGTCGCGCGTTGGCTTATCCAGATGCTGAAACCGCAGGCCCTGCTGCACCCGACCCCGGCGGGCCTCTATTGTCCGCCGGGCGACTTCCACATCGACCCCGTGCGCCCCGTGGCGCGGGCCGTGATCACCCATGGCCACGCCGACCACGCCCGCGCCGGCCACGCGCAGGTGGCGGCCACACGCGAGACCCTGGACATCATGGCCGCGCGCTACGGCGAGGCCTTCGCGGGCGCCACCCGCGCGCTGGCCTATGGCGAGACCATCGCGCGCGACGGCGTCGAGATCACCCTGGTCCCGGCCGGCCACGTGCTGGGCTCGGCCCAGGTGGTCGTGCGCTGGAAGGGCATGACGGTGGTCGTCTCGGGCGACTACAAGCGGCGGCGCGATCCGACCTGCCCGCCCTTCGAGCCCGTGCCCTGCGACGTGTTCGTGACCGAGGCGACCTTCGGCCTGCCCGTCTTCCGTCATCCGGACGCCGCCGACGAGGTGACGCGGCTGCTCCGGTCGGTCGAGCAGTTCCCTGAACGCACGCATCTGGTCGGGGCCTACGCGCTGGGCAAGGCCCAGCGGATCGTCGCCCTGCTGCGCGAGGCCGGACATGACCGGACCATCCACGTCCACGGGGCGATGGAGGCGCTCAACGGCCTCTATGGCCGGCACGGCGTCGAGCTGGGACCGCTGGCGCCGGCCACGGGGGCCGATGGCGACCTCGCCGGAGAGATCGTGATCTGCCCGCCGTCGGCCCTCGGCGACCGCTGGAGCCGGCGGTTCGCCGACCCGGTCAGCGCCTTCTGTTCCGGCTGGATGCGCGTGCGGGCCCGCGCCAGGCAGCGCGGCGTCGAGCTGCCGCTGATCGTTTCCGACCACGCCGACTGGGACGAACTGACCGGAACCCTCGCCGAACTGGCCCCCGGGGAGGTGTGGATCACCCATGGCCGCGAGGAGGCCCTGCTGCGCTGGTGCGAGCTGCGCGGCCAGCCGGCGCGGGCCCTGGCCCTGGTCGGCTACGACGAGGAAGACGGGGACTGATCCGGCCACTGTGTCCCGAATGTCGCCCTCGCGCGTCTCGATATCCGGGTTTCCGCCGTTTCCACAGATCGGGTAGGCGCGTCCTGTTCGCGCCGCCGGAATGTTGAATAGCGTCGACCGCGTTGGGGTGGCGCAGCCGGCGAGACCGGCGCGTCTGAGTGGCGGATGTCTCGGCTTTCGCGCGGCTGCGCCGGTTTTCCGGGCTGCGCGCGCCTGTCCAGGCGCCGCGAAGGCGTGGCGTCGCGAGCGGCGCCCAAGACAAGTTGGGGAATACCATGAAGGCCTTGTTTTTTGCTTCGACGGCGCTTGTTCTGGCGTCGGCGCCGGTGGCGGCGCATGCCCAGGACTGGAAGGTCGACGGTTCGCTCGGCGCCTCGCTGGGCACGACCAGCAACGTGCTGGCCGCGCCCTCGAACGAGACCAGCGATACCGTCTACGGCGGCTCGGGCAAGCTGACCCTGAGCACCGATAGCGACGCCGGTAGCTTCTCGATGTTCGGCAGCTTCGACCTGACCCACTACGCCGACGCCGAAGACGAAAACGCCGATGACTTTGCGATCGGCGCGGACGGGACCGTGAAATTCACCGGCGGCAGCCTGTTCGCCGGCGCCAGCCACGCCCTGACCACCGAGGACCGCCGGGCGGTCACCGCCCGTCGCGACACGCGCAGCCCGACCGAAAGCACCGTCGACAGCTTCGACGCCGGCTTCACCACGCGCCTGGGCGGCGTCGGCTTCTCGGCCCGCGCCGACTATGTCACCTCCGACTTCGAGGACGCCCGTCACCGCATCACCAACGCGGTCATCGACCAGGACTTCCGCGACCGGGGAACCTGGACGGAGACCTTCCGGGTCACCGGCTCGCCGGACGCCGATGTGTCGCTGTTCGCCGAGGTGGCCTTCACCCAGGTCGACTATGACCAGCAGCCGCCGGCCTCGCTGCACAACCGCGATTCCGACGGCTATACCGCCAGCGTCGGGGTGACGTTCGACCTCACCGGCCAGCTGAGCGGCGAGGTCAGCATCGGCTGGAGCGGCCGGTCGTTCGACGAGCCGGCCTTCGACGATGCGACCGACTTCGTGGTCGACGCCGACCTGACCTGGACGCCGACGACTGACACCTCGATCGAACTGACCGCCGCCCGCAGCTTCCAGGAAAGCACCACGCCGCTGTCGCCGATCTACGTCGCCACGTCGGTCGGCGCGAGCATCTCGCACAACTACACGCCCGACTTCCGCGTGGCGGCCTATGTCGGGCAGGAATGGGACGATCACGAGAACCGCGACCGCCAGGATTCGACCGGCTCGGCCGGCGTCTCGGCCGCCTACAGCGTCGCGGCGAACGCCGAGCTCAGCGTGGCCTACGACTTCTCGACCCAGGACTCGGACGGCGTGCACGCCATCCCCGGCTATGACGACGGACGCTGGACGGTCGGCTTCAAGATCGGCTTCTAGGGGCGTCGCCCCGCGTCGATTCCGGAAGACGTCGCCGGACGCGGCCCGCGGCGCCCCGCTTCCCGTGTCCGGCGACGGATCTTCCACCGTCGGGCGCTGGGGGTGGCGCGGGCCGTCGCCGCATGGTCTGCTCCCGCCCGGCCGCCGGGGTTGGCGGCGGGACGGGGCGGTCTCATGAAGACGGTGCGGCGCGACTACCGGACGCTCAGCTCGGCCGAGATCGTCACGACCGTTGGCCGGCTCGCCGACCGCATCGGCGAACGCTTCCCTGACACCGGCCTGGCCGCGGCGGCGAGGCAGCTCAACGCCATCGCCCGGGACACGGCGCGGCGGGCGCGAGGCCTGTCGCGCCCCTATCTGATCCTGCGCACCCTGGTGCTGCTGGTGACGGCCAGCGGGGTGGCCGTGTTCGCCCGGATCCTCAAGGACGTCGACTGGGCCGGCATCGCCGCGCGGCGCAATGATCTGGCCCTGTCGCAGACGCTCGAATCGAGCGTCAACCTGATCGTCCTGATGGGCGCGGGCCTGTGGTTCCTGCTGACCCTCGAGGAGCGCTGGAAACGGGCGCGCACCCAGACCGCGCTGCACGAGCTGCGGGCGTTCGCCCATGTGGTCGACATGCACCAGCTGACCAAGGACCCGACGGTGCTGCTCGGCGGCGGCGGCCGGACGCCGTCCTCGCCGGAGCGGCGCATGACGCGTTTCGAGCTGACGCGCTATCTCGAATACTGCGCCGAGATGCTGGCCCTGACCGGCAAGCTGTCGGCCCTCTACGCCGGCGAGAGTCATGACCATGTGGTGATCGCCGCCGCCAGCGACGTCGAAACCCTGTGCACCGATCTTGGCCGCAAGATCTGGCAGAAGATCACCATTCTCGGCGACCTGGCGGAGAATTGAGCCTCTGCGTCACCTTCATGGGGAGGGAGGAAACGCCTTGGTCTTGATCTACATTCCCTTCCCATGCGCGCCTTCGCCCGCCTGCTCGACCGCCTCGCCTTCACCGCCTCGCGCAACGCGAAGCTGCGGCTGGTGCGCGACTTCCTGCGCGACACGCCCGACCCGGACCGCGGCTGGGCGCTGGCCGCCCTGACGGGCTCGCTGAGCTTCTCCGCCGCCAAGCCGGCCGCCATCCGCAAGGCGGTCGAGGCCCGCATGGACCCGGTTTTGTTCGGCTGGTCCTACGACTATGTCGGCGACCTCGCCGAGACGGTCGCCCTGGTCTGGCCCGCGCGGCCCGGCGCCAACCGCGAGCCGGAGCT
>DAORNX010000107.1:0-7047 GCA_035441225.1 Caulobacter sp. | reverse complement strand
GGCGCCGAGCGGCACGTCGCCGGTGACCACCGCCACCTCGCCCTCGAGGTCGCAGCCCCAGGCCTCGTCCTTCAGCGGAATCGGGTCGCGCGGGCCGAGGAAGCCGTCCGAGCCGCCCTGGTACATCAGCGGATCGGTCCAGAAACTGGCCGGCATCTCCGCCGCGCGGGCCTGCCGCACCAGGGCCACGTGGTTCACATAGGCGCTGCCGTCGGCCCACTGGTAGGCGCGCGGCAGCGGCGAGGCGGCGTCGTGCTCGTGGAACCGGTCCCTGGGCAGGGCGCCGTGCTCGAGACTCTCGGCCAGGCCGCGCAACAGCGGCTCGCAGCGGTCCCAGTCGTCGAGCGCCGCCTGCAGGGTCGGAGCGATGGCCTCCGCCGACGTACACCAGGCCAGATCGTGGGAAACGACGACGAGACGGCCATCCCGGCCGCCCTTGAGGGACGCAAGTTTCATTTTTTCTCTTCAAAGAGGGCGATGAGAGCCGGGTCCGGCTTGCGGGGAATGGTCAGCGCGTCCTGGGCCGCCTTGAGCTGGGCGATGCGGGCCTGCTTGTCGCTCCACCAGGCCTCGAACTCGCGCACCGCCTTGCGGCAGGCGATCAGCTGCTCCTCGAGGCTGAGAGGCTTTTCCTCCTCCTCCTCGTGCGCCTCGTCGTGATGGCCGCCGCCCTCGCCGCCGACGTTGACGGTGATGCTGTGGCCCTGAACGGTGTGGGCCGCCACGCCCGGCGCCGCGCCGGCGTGGGCGTGCTCGGCCGCCGGGGCATGCCCGCCATGGCCGGCGTGGGCCGCGTGGCCCGCCTTGCCGTGAGCGTCCTTGCCGTGAGCGTCCTTGCCGTGGCCGCCCTTGGCCTTGTCGTCCTTCTTCTCGTCCTTCTCGCCCATCGCCAGCGCCAGGGCCTTGGCCTGCTTGCCGATCGGCTCGCTGGCCATCAGCAGGCCGCCGAGATAGAAGCTGATCGTCCGGCGCAGCACCTTGGCGCCCTGCAGGATGCCGTACTCGTCCTGCTTCAGGGCGTAGCGGGCCGCCTGCAGGATGACCTTGTGCATCTCCTGCAGATGGGCGTCGCCGGCCTTGCCGCCCGCGCCCTCGCGCATCCGCAGGACCAGCAGCAGCAACAGCGCCGTGGCCACGACCCAGCCGATCACGCCGAACGGTGTCAGCAGGCCCGGCTCGTACTGGGGCCCCCAGGGAAATTCACTGTGATCCGTCATCTTCGCACCCCTACGACGACTCCCAAGCCGCCGTTCAGGCGGTCTTCGAAATCAGGCGGCTGACCCTGGCCCCCGCATCGTAGCGCGACGGCCCGCCGAACACCGCAATCTCGACCAGAATGTCCCCTCCGGGCTCGCTCGCCCACAGATAGTTTCGTTCGACCTCGACATTTCTCCCGTCAGGGGAAATTCCCTCGAAGGTGTCGCCCCATGGGGTGATTTTGGCCAGATCGCGCCAGCGGATGGTCAGGGCGCGTCCCAATTCGTCCTCGGCCATGGCGAGAAGGTGGGGATCGGCGGCGTCGCTCATGCGCCCTTCCAGCTGTCGACATAGGCGGCGTTCTCGACCGCCGCCGCGCCCTCGCCGACCTCGAGCGGATCGCGGGTGTCGATCATCACGGCGTATTCGTCGGTCGCCGGCTTGGTCTGCACCAGCATGTTCTTCAGCGCCTTGGGGTGCGGGCCGTGGGTGAAGCCGGACGGGTGGAAGGTCATCATCCCGGCGTCGATGCCGTCGCGGCTGAAGAAGTCGCCCGCGTGGTAGAACAGCACCTCGTCGTAGTCGTCGTTGTTGTGGAAGAAGGGGATCTTGATCGCCCCCGGGTCGGTCTCGAACGGTCGCGGGGCGAAGGTGCAGACCACGAACCGGTCGGCCAGGAAGGTCGTGTGGACGCTCGGCGGCAGGTGGTAGCGGTGGCTGTTCAGCGGGCGGAAGTCGCGCACGTTGATCTTCACCGGGGCCAGTTCGCCGTGCCAGCCGACCGCGTCGAGCGGATTCCACGGATAGGTCGCCACCGAGACCTGGCCGCGCTTCTTGATCGCCACGGGATAGGTCCCCTCCTCCGCCTGGTGGGCGCGGAAGGCCTCATCCATGACCGGGGTGACCAGCAGGGCCGGGTCGAACAGCGCGTGCGGGCCCAGCAGGCCCTTGTCCGGCAGGGTGAAATGGCCGTTGGTCGCCTGGATCGTCAGGATCGCGGTCGGCGCCGCGGGGCTGAGCCGCCACATGGTCCCGCGCGGCAGGTAAAGGTAGTCGCCGGCCTCATAGGCGAGACGGCCGAAGTCGCAGAACAGCTCGCCCGACCCGGCGTGGACGAACAGCAGCTGGTCGCCGTCGGCGTTGCGGGCGAGACCGGGCATCGCGGCCGACAGCTTCCAGAAGCGCATCTCGCAGGCGGCGTTGTGCAGCACGACGGCCGCGTCCCACGGCGAAGGCGCGGCCTCGTTCAGGCCGTTCAGGTCATAGGCGCGCGGCCGCAGCGGCCCCTCGAAGCTGGTCCAGCCGGTCGGCGGCCTGCGGTGATAGAGGAAGGCCGCCGGGCCGAAGAAGCCCTCCTTGGACATCTCCCGCTCGTAGGTGCCCTCGGGCAGGTCCGCATGGGCCTGCTTACTGTGAAGGCCTTCGGCGCCGCGGACGGGAATCCAGTTTCGATTGGCCATGGTCAGGGCTCGTCCTTGTAGATCGAAATCACGCTCGGCTGCCCCTGGGCGGCGCGGGCGCGGTACATGCCGCTGGTGTTGTAGCTCCAGGCGATCTGGCCGTCGGGGGCCAGGGCGATCACGCCGCCGTCGCCGCCCAGCGCCGTCAGCCGGTCCTGGATCACGGTGTCGGCGGCCTTCTGCAGGCTCATGCCCTGGTATTGCACCAGGGCGCAGATCTCCCGGGCCACCGTCAGGCGGATGAAATACTCACCCGTGCCCGTGGCGGAGACGGCGCAGGACTGGTTGGAGGCGTAGGTGCCCGCGCCGATGATCGGGCTGTCGCCCACCCGGCCCCAGCGCTTGGCCGTGGTGCCGCCCGTCGAGGTGCCGGCGGCGACATTGCCGGCGGCGTCGAGGGCCACGACCCCGACCGTGCCGAACTTGCGGTCGTCCGGGATGGCGATGAAGGCGTGCGGCGCCGGCGCCCCCTGCGGCCGGGGTGGGACCGGCAGGCCGTCGGCGGGCAGCGCCTTGACCAGCTGCGCCCAGCGCCGCTCGGTGAAGAACCACGCCGGCTCCGCCTGCTCCAGCCCAGCGGAGACCGAGAAGGCGTCGGCGCCGGGTCCGACCAGCATCACGTGTTTCGACTTCTCCATCACCGCCCGGGCCAGGCTGATCGGATGGCGGGTGCGGGTG
This sequence comes from Caulobacter sp., assembly GCA_035441225.1. Classification (GTDB taxonomy): domain Bacteria; phylum Pseudomonadota; class Alphaproteobacteria; order Caulobacterales; family Caulobacteraceae; genus Caulobacter. Next base: position 3,712 of record DAORNX010000107.1, on the reverse strand, counting down.
ACGCCGGCGACGGCGCCGGCCCTGAGCGTCGCGCCGTCCATGATCGCCGAATCGAGCGAGTTGGTTCCCTCGGCGGTGAACACCGCGCCGCGGCCGGCATTGAACAGCGGATCGTCCTCGAACTCGCGGATCACCGCCTCGACCGCGTCCATCGACGAGCCGCCCTTCTCGAGCACAGCCGAACCGGTGGCGACCGCCCGGGCCATGGCCGCGCGATAGGCGGCCTCGGTCTCCGGCGTCAGGTCCTTGCGCTCGATGACCCCCGCCCCGCCGTGGATGACGATCGCCCAGGGCCTGGCGAGGGCGGGGCCAGCCGAGACGCCGAGCGCCAACGTGACAACCAGGGCGAGAAGTCTTTGTTGCAGGCTCAACTTTTCGGCTCCATTCTCACGGCATGTCCGAGATCAGCGACATCATCGAAAATCACCTCGAACCGATCCTCGCGTCGTTGGTCCACATTCGCACCGGTCTCGACACGATCAAGGCCGACATGACGAGCATCAAAGCGAGCGTCACCGGCATCGAATTCGCCATGGCCGGCATGAACCGGTCCGTGGACCGCGGGGAGCAGCGCCTCGAACGAATCGAACGGCGCCTGGGATTGCCCTGACACCTCGAATAGCCCTTCACCGCGGCGCTTCCCTCTCCACCATGCTCCGCATGGTCCCCCTCTCCCTCGCGGGAGAGGAGCGAGATCTACGCCTTCACCACGCCGCGGCGGATCTGGTCGAGTTCGATCGACTCGAACAGGGCCTTGAAGTTGCCTTCGCCGAAGCCCTCGTTGCCCTTCCGCTGGATGATCTCGAAGAAGATCGGGCCGATCAGGTTTTCCGTGAAAATCTGCAGCAGCAGGCCCTGGCCCTCGGTCGGAGCGCCGTCGAGCAGGATCTTGTCGGCCTGCAGCCGCTGGGTGTTCTCGCCATGGCCGACGACCCGGCCGTCCAGCAGCTCGTAGTAGCTGTCGGGCGTGTCCTGGAACTTCACGCCCCGCTCGCGCAGCGTTTCGACGGTGTGGAAGATGTCATCCGTGCCGAAGGCCAGGTGCTGGATGCCTTCGCCCTTGTAGTCGCGCAGGAACTCCTCGATCTGGCTCTGCTCGTCCTGGCTCTCGTTGAGCGGAATGCGGATCTTGCCGTCCGGGCTGGTCATCGCCTTGGAGAACAGGCCCGTGACCTTGCCCTCGATGTCGAAGTAGCGGATCTCGCGGAAATTGAAGACCCGTTCGTAGAAGTCCGCCCACTTCTTCATGTTGCCGCGGAACACGTTGTGGGTCAGGTGGTCCAGGTAGGTCAGGCCGACGGTGTTCTTAACCGCCGCCTCGGCCGCGCCCGGGATCGGTTCGAAGTCGACGTCGTAGATGCTCTGCGCGCCGTAGCGGTCGACCAGATACAGGTTGGTCCCGCCGATGCCCTCGATGGCCGGGATGTTCAGCTCCATCGGCCCGACCTTGCCGGGCGCCGCGGGCGTGGCGCCGCGTTCGAGCGCCAGCTTATAGGCCTTGCCGGCGTCACGCACGCGGAAGGCCATGGCGTTGGCCGACGGGCCATGCGCGCCGCGGAAGTCGGCCGACTGGCCGGACGGCTCCATGTTGAGAATGAAGTTGATGTCGCCCTGACGGAAATGCAGCACGTTCTTGGAGCGGTGCCTGCCGACCGCGGTGAAGCCCATCAGCTCCCAGATCGCCTTGAGCTTCTCGGGCTCGGGCGAGGTGAACTCGACGAACTCGAAGCCGTCGGTGCCGAGCGGGTTGTCGAACAGGTCGGCCTTGGGTTGGGCGTTCATCGCGAGTCTCCTTCGAAGGTCGGCAGAGATAGTAACAAATGAAACTAGAGTCGAGTGGCCGCCTCGAATCCGATCCACGGATGGCGATGCTCGTCGTAGACGGTGCGAACCGGCATCGGGAAGTTCGGGTCGGCGAAGGCGCCGACGGCGACGCAGATCATCTCCGGCCGGGCCGAGCGGTCCCAGAACACCGTCGAGCCGCAGGTCGGGCAGAAGTGGAAGGTGGTTTCGCCCCCGCTGTCCGTCGGGCGCGAGAACGGGTGCGCCGCCCCGCTGACGGTCACGGCCGCGCGCGGGAAGACCGCCACGATGCCGAAGGCCGAGCCCGTGCGCCTCTGGCAGTTGCGGCAACTGCACAGGGAGACGATGTCGGGCTCGCCGTCGCAGCGGGCCTCGAGGGCCCCGCAGGCGCAGGAAGCGGTGCGTATCGACATCGGGGCGTCCCTTTTCCGTGCAGGCGCGAGACAAGGCCGCGCGGCCCTGATAGCACAGCCGCATGCTGCGCCGACTTTACGACTGGGTGATGGGGCTCGCCGCCTCGCGCCACGCCCCCTCCGCCCTGTTCGCGGTCTCGTTCGCCGAGAGCTCCTTCTTTCCGGTGCCGCCGGACGTGATGCTGGCGCCGATGGTGCTGGCCCGGCCAGAGAAGGCCTGGCGCTACGCGGCCCTGTGCACCCTGGCCTCGGTGCTCGGCGGCTGCCTCGGCTATGCGATCGGCTTCTACCTCCAGGACGCCGCCCTTTGGCTGATGAAGCTGTCGGGCCACGAGGGCGGCCTGGAGCAGTTCAAGTGCTGGTACGCCGAGTGGGGCGTCTGGGTGATCCTGATCAAGGGCCTGACGCCGATCCCCTACAAGCTGGTGACCATCGCCTCGGGCCTGGCCCAGTTCGCCTTCCCCGTGTTCATCGCCGCCTCGGTGGTGACCCGCGGCGCGCGGTTCTTCCTCGTCGCCGGGGTGGTCAGGAAGTTCGGCCCGGCCATGCTGCCGGTGATCGAGCGGCGGCTGGCGCTGTTCGCCGGGCTTGCGGTCGCCCTGGTCGTGGTAGGATTGGTCGCCAGCCACTTCCTCGGGTCCGGAACGAGCACCTGCTGACATGCCCGCCGCGCTGAAAGACCTGATCGACCGCTGCCTGCGCCACTGGCCGCTGGTCGCGGCCCTGTCGTCGGCGCTGATGCTGGCCATCGCCCATGCCTTCGAGACCTTCGGTCACCTGGCGCCCTGCACCCTCTGCCTGAAGGCGCGGGAGGTATACTGGGTGGCCCTGACGGTGGGCTTGGTCGCCTTCGCAGCCCAGACCCTGCTCAAGGACGACCGGGCCCGCCGGCTGGGCAGCCTGATCCTGGCGGCCATCTTCCTGTTCGGCGTCTGCCTGGCCGTCTATCACGCCGGGGCCGAATGGAAGTTCTGGCCCGGTCCCAAGACCTGCGCGTCCGGCGCCCTGCCGCAGCTGACCAGCCTGGACGCCGTGCTGAAGGGCGGCAGCATCAAGGCGCCGGCCTGCGACGAGGCCGCCTGGGTGTTCCTTGGCCTGTCCATGGCCGGCTGGAACGCGCTGATTTCGCTCAAGCTTCTGGTCTACAGCCTTCTGGCCGCGAGGCTTCGCCGTGACTGATCGCCCTGTCCCGCCCCGTCCCGGTCGCGGCGCAAGCCGGGCCCGCCTGGCCGAGATCCTGCGCGTCGACCACGCCGGCGAACTCGGCGCGGTGCACATCTATCGCGGCCAGCAGGCCGTGCTGGGCAAGGCGCGCGGCCATGAGCGGGTGGCCGGACAGCTGGCCGAGATGGAAGGCCACGAGGCCGTGCACCTGGCGCGGTTCGACGCCCTGCTCAACCAGCACCGCGTGCGGCCGACCCTGCTGGCGCCCTTGTGGCGCGCCGCCGGCTTCGCGCTGGGCAATGCGGTGGGTGACGGCAACGGCACCGCGACCT
>DAORNX010000106.1:0-7179 GCA_035441225.1 Caulobacter sp. | reverse complement strand
CCAGGCCGCGGCCGGCGTGGCGGCGGTGCGGGCGGCGCTGGGATAGGCCGGGCGCGGAGACAGGGGTTCGGACGGTCGGCCTCAGCGCGCGGCCGTTCCCGGGGTCTGATTACGCCGGTTTAACTTGTGGCCAGCCGTGGCCACGCCCAGGCTTGTCGAACCGCCCGTTGACGGGGCGCTCAAAGCGGCCGGGTATCGAATGCGTGTGACGATCGGAATGGCGGCGGCGCTGATGGCGATCAGCTCGCCCGCGACGGCCCGGGAATACCGACCCGCCTTTCATCCCGACCAGCTGAAGGCGCCGGCGACGAGAGCGCCCAATGAGGTGCTGGTCCTGGGGACGCCGCACCTTTCAGGCCTGCCCGACAGCTTCCGGCCGGAACAGCTCGAGCCCCTGCTGGACCGGCTGGCGGCCTGGCGACCGACCGCCATCTCGACCGAGAACCTGTCCGGTCTCCAGTGCGACAGCCTGCGGCGCTACGCCTATCGCTACGCCTCGACAGTGCCGGACTACTGCTACGACCCCACGGCCGCCGGCCTGGCCGCCGGGCTGGACGTGCCGGCCGCCAACGCGGAGGTCGAGCGCCTGTTCGCGCATTGGCCAGACGCGCCGTCGCCGGGAGAGCGACGGCGGATGGCGCTTCTCCTCCTCGCGGCCGGCGAGCCCGGTTCCGCCGTCGTGCAGTGGCTGCGCCTCCCCGAGGCCGAGCGGCTCGCCCGGGATGGCCTGACCGAGGCCCTGGTCCAGGCCCTGAACCGGCGGGTGACGCGGCGCAATGAAACCGAACTGGTCGCCGCGGCGCTCGCGGCCCGACTGGGGCTGGAGCGCGTGTGGAGCGTCGACGACCAGTCGGCGGCCAGCGAGACGCCGCCCGAGGACAGCGATGCCTTCGGACAGGCGCTCATGGGCGCCTGGGACAACCCCGCGAGCAAGGCGCGCAAGGCGGCCGATGAACGCCTCTACGCGGGTCTGGGTGAGGCCGACGGAGTCCTGAACCTCTATCGCGCGTTCAACGATCCCGCGGCGGCGATGGTCGTCTACCAATCCGATTTCGGCGCGGCCCTTGCCGAACCGTCGCCCGGACAGTTCGGGCGACGCTATGTGGGCTACTGGGAAACCCGCAATCTGCGCATGGTCGCCAACATCCGCGACGTGCTGGGCCGGTATCCGGGCACGCGCATGCTGACGATCGTCGGCGCTTCCCACAGGGGCTACTACGAAGCCTATCTGAACCTGATGCACGATGTCGTTCTCGTGGACGCCGCCACGGTCCTGAAATAGGGACCTCGGAGGTTCCGGCCTCTCGCCCGCCATGGCCGGGCGCGATCGGGGTTACCGGTCTCCGCGATGGAGGAAAGGCCGGGGAGAGGCTCGCGAGCCAGACTCCCGACCCCGGCAATCCCGGGACATGTCGCGACATCCGGGGACTTCTGGCCGGCCACGTCGTTCCCGCCACGGGCGAGCGCGGCTTGCCAAACGGCCCCCGGACCGTGCTTTGATGGTTCCCCACGGTTAACGGTGCAGCCCCATGCGGTTCGACCTCTTCAAGATTGTCGCCACGGCGGCGCTGATCTTCGCCCTGGCCTTCGCCAGCGCGCCCTGGTTCGCGTTCCGCGCGCTGCGGGCGGCGACGGCGGCCGAGGATGTGCAGGCGACGGCCGAGCTGGTCGACTTCCCGGCCGTGCGCAAGAGCCTGACCGGCCAGCTGGCGCCGGCCCCGGCAACCACCTCGGCCGAGCCGCCATCGATCTGGCAGGATCCGCTCGGCGCGCTGAAGCGAGCCATCGAGCCGCTGGCCCCGCCCGAGCCGAAGGTCGACCGCTACCTGACCCTGCCGGGCCTGTCGGCCCTGACCCGCGGCTACCAGCCCGGCAAGGCGCCGCCGCCGGCCAACGGCGTCCAGCCGCTGGAGGTCAAGCTCAAGGCGGCGATGACGGGCCCCTGGCCGACCGTGCCCTACTGGGATCCCAACCGCGCCCGCATCGCCGTCCGGCGGCCGGGGCAGGAGGACAAGGTCACCGTGTTCACCTTCGAGCGCCGGGCCCTGTTCACCTGGAAGCTGGTGCATGTGCAACTGCCGCCGGGGGAGCGGTAGGGGGAGTAGCCAGGGGCTAGGGAGTAGGGGCTAGGGAGTAGGGAGTAGGGAATAGGGAGTAGGGAGTAGGGGGTAGTCGGGCTTGGTCGCGGCGGGCGCCCGGCCTGACCGGCCGCCATTCCCCTAGTCCCTGGTCCCTGGTCCCTGGCGCCTGGCCCCTCTTGCTACTCCCTACTCCCTACTCCCTACTCCCCGGCCCCCTCCCGCCACCGTCCTGTCAGCAGCCAGCTCTCCATCGGCCGCGCGTTCTTGTTTTGTTCGAACCGCCACGGTAACGTCGGTCCACGAAACGGGAGAGACCACCATGATCGGATATGTCACCCTCGGCGCGCTCGACGTCGAGAAATCGCTGCCCTTCTGGGACGCGGTGTTCGGCGCCATCGGCGGCGAGCGCGGCTTCTTCAGCGGCGGCTGGGCCGGTTACGGCCCCGCGGGCGGACCGCAGACCGTCTACATCTGCCCGCCACACGACGGCCAGCCGGCCCGGGGCGGCAACGGGGTCATGGTCGCCCTGCTGGCCCCCTCGACCGACGCCGTGAAGGCCGCCCACGCCGCGGGCCTGGCCCAGGGCGGGACCGACGAGGGGGCTCCGGGGCCGCGGCCAGAAGACTCGAAGGACTTCTACGGCGCCTATCTGCGGGACGCCGCCGGCAACAAGATCTGCGTCTACGCCAAGGGACCGTTCTGAGGCGGCCGTCACGGCCGCGCGCGGGTCAGCGCCGGTACTGGATGAAACCGCTCCGCGTCGCCACCTGGTCGTAGAGCCGGCGGGCCGTGGCGTTGGTCTCGTGCGTGTTCCAGTAGACCCGGGCCGCGCCGTGCCGGTCGGCCTCGGCGTAGACCGCCTCGATCAGGGCCCGGCCGGCGCCGGTCCCGCGGCGACCGGGGTCGACGAACAGATCGCCGAGATAGCAGTAGGGCTGCGTCGACCAGCTCGAGGCGTGCAGCACGCACTGGACCAGGCCGAACACCCCCGCGGCGTCTTCGGCCACCAGGGCGAACATCGGCGCGGCGGGATCCATCAGCCGCGCCCAGGTCGCCTCGGTCACCTCCGGAGCGACGCTCGACTTATAGAAGGTCAGGTAGCCGGTCCACAGCCCGTCCCACGCCGTCCGGTCGGACGGCGCGAGCGGGCGGATGGTCCCGGTGAAGGCCAATCAGGCCGCCATCGCCGCCTTGAGGTTCTCGTCGACCTTGTCGAGGAACCCTTCGGTGGTCAGCCAGCTCTGCTGGTCGCCGACCAGCAGGGCCAGGTCCTTGGTCATGAAGCCGGACTCGACGGTGTCGACGCAGACCTTTTCCAGGGTCTGGGCGAACCGGATCAGCTCGGCGTTGCCGTCGAGCTTGCCGCGGTGCTCGAGGCCCCGGGTCCAGGCGAAGATCGAGGCGATCGAGTTGGTCGAGGTCGACTCGCCCTTCTGGTGCTGGCGGTAGTGGCGGGTGACGGTGCCATGGGCGGCTTCCGCCTCCATGGTCTTGCCGTCCGGCGTGACCAGCACCGAGGTCATCAGGCCCAGCGAGCCGAAGCCCTGGGCGACGATGTCGCTCTGCACATCGCCGTCGTAGTTCTTGCAGGCCCAGACATAGCCGCCGGACCACTTCAACGCGCTGGCGACCATGTCGTCGATCAGCCGGTGCTCGTAGGTCAGGCCCAGTTCCTTGAACTTGCCGGCGTATTCCGCGTCGAACACCTCCTGGAAGATGTCCTTGAAGCGCCCGTCGTAGGCCTTGAGGATGGTGTTCTTGGTCGACAGGTAGACCGGGTATTTGCGGGCGAGGCCGTAGGCGAACGAGGCGTGCGCGAAGTCGCGGATCGAGTCGTCGAGGTTGTACATGGCCATGGCCACGCCGCTGCCCGGGGCGTCGAACACCTCGTGCTCGATGACCTTGCCGTCCTCGCCGACGAACTTGATCGTCAGCTTGCCCTTGCCCGGGAACCTGAAGTCCGTCGCACGGTACTGGTCGCCGAAAGCGTGGCGGCCGACGATGATCGGCTGGGTCCAGCCCGGCACCAGGCGGGGCACGTTCTGGCAGATGATCGGCTCGCGGAAGATCACCCCGCCCAGGATGTTGCGGATCGTGCCGTTGGGGCTCTTCCACATCTTCTTGAGCTTGAATTCCTCGACCCGCTGCTCGTCGGGGGTGATGGTCGCGCACTTGACGGCCACGCCGTGGCGCTTGGTGGCCTCGGCCGCGTCGATGGTCACCTGGTCGTTGGTGGCGTCGCGGTGCTCGATCGACAAGTCGTAGTAGTCAAGCTCAAGGTCGAGGTAGGGGAAGATCAGCTTGTCCTTGATGAGCTTCCAGATGATGCGGGTCATCTCGTCGCCGTCCATGTCGACGACCGGATTGGCGACCTTGATCTTGGCCATGGGAATGTCTCTCCGTTGGGCGCGCTTCTGCGGGGAAAGCGGCGGCGCACAGGGCCGCCGCGAGCGCGGGCGGTGAGGGCTATAGCGCCTGCCGGGCGACGGGGGAAGGCGGCAGCGGCGGCCGCGCGATGCAGTCAACGGCCTGTTCAGGTCTGGCCGTTAAGCCTGTCCCATCGAGGGGAGGGCCGTTGGCTCCATGACGATTGTCGCCAAACCGCTGGCGCGGAAGCTGCTGGCCATCGTGGTGGTGCTGTCCATCGCCGTGACGGGTCTGGCCACCGCCGCGACCTTCGCCTTTGTGCAGAAGGCCTCGATGCAGCGTCAGATCGGCAATCTGCAGCTCTACGTGAAGGAGCGCACCGCCACCGAGGACCGGCTGTTCTCTGACCTGGTCAAGGTTCACGCCGATGCGACCGATGCGCTCCAGCGACGTCTGGGGCGGATCAACGGGCCTTCGCTCGACGCGCGCTTCGACCGGCTGTTTCCCCTGAGGCCGGACGGAACGCGGCGCAGCGCGCCGGGCCTGTTCGACGGCGAGACCCGCGGCGACGGCACCTACATGTACGGCATGGGCGCCTTCCTCGCCGATGGCGCGCGGATCAGTCCGCAGCAGAAGGCCCTGTTCATCGCTGCGCTGCAGGTCGTGTCCCTGGCCGGCGAGGCGCAGCATACGCGCTATGACAACTTCTACATGTTCACGCCTGACAACAGGCTGGTGATGTACGGCCCCGACCGCGACGACCGGCTGATCTACTATCGTCAGGACGCCCCGGCGACGCTCGACTTCCGCAACGAGGAGATGACCGAGCTGACCCGTCCCCGGGCCAATCCGGCGCGGGTGATGAAATGCACCAAGCTGCGCAAGCTGATGAGCGACCCGACCGGCAAGGCCCTGACCACCGCCTGCATGACGCCGATCGACATCGACGGGGTCCATGTCGGGGCCTGGGGCACGACCGTGACGCTGGACTCCTACCTGATGGCCGCCATCGGCGAGTCGATCCAGGGCGGCGAGAACATGATCGTCTCCGCCGACGGCGAACTGATCGCCGCGCCGGGCCTGGGCAAGGGCGGCATCGTCTCGCCGTCGGAACTGGTGCGCGAGCAGCAGCGCCGCGGCATTGCGCCCCTGGTCCGGCGGATCCGCGCCGAGGGCGGCGGATCGGGCGTGTTCCAGTCCGGCGAACGGGTGATCGCCTACGGCCACCTCAAGGAGCCGGACTGGTATTTCGTGATGAGTCTGCCGACGTCGGAGATCGCCTGGTCGGCGGCCCGGACAGCGTCCTGGGTGCTGCTGTTCGGCCTGATCGGCATCGTCGTCCAGGCGCTGCTGCTCTACCGGTTCATCCACCGCGAGGTGGTCGATCCGCTGGTCACCCTGTCGGTCGCGCACGCCCGCGACGGCTCTGCCAGGGCCCCCCAGGTCGAGGCGCGGCAGGACGAGATCGGCGGCCTCGCCCGCATGCTGCGCGGCCAGCGGGTCGACAACGACGAACTGTTCCGCTCGCTCGAGGATCGCGTCGCGGCCCGCACGGCGGAGCTGGAACGGGCCAACCGGGCCAAGTCGACCTTCCTGGCCAACATGTCGCACGAGCTGCGCACGCCGCTGAACGGCGTCATCGCCCTGACCGACCAGCTGGCGGAGACGGCCGACCAGACGCGGCGGCGCGAGCTGGCCGGCCTGGTCTCCTCATCCGGGCGGCTGCTGGAACAGGTGCTCAGCGACATCCTCGACGTGTCGAAGATCGAGGCCGGGCAGTTCCGCCTGTCGCCCGCGCCGTTCGACCTGACCGGCACGGTCGCGGCGATGGCCGATCTGCACCGCGCCTCGGCCGAGGCCAAGGGGCTGACCCTGACCTGGTCGATCGCCGAGGCGGCGCGCGGCGTCTGGCTCGGCGACAGCGGCCGGATCGCCCAGATCCTCAGCAACCTGCTCGGCAACGCGGTGAAGTTCACCGACCGGGGCGAGGTGGCGCTGAGCGTCGACCGCCACGACGGGGGTCTGCGATTCACGGTCCGCGACACGGGAGTCGGTTTCGACGCCGAGGCGCGCGAACGGCTGTTCCGCCGGTTCGAACAGGCCGACGATTCGATCACCCGCCGGTTCGGCGGCACGGGGCTGGGCCTGTCGATCTGTTCGGCCCTGACAGGCATGATGGGCGGCCAGATCGACGCCACGGCGACGCCAGGCGAGGGCGCGGTGTTCACCGTCGACCTGCCGCTGCCGCGCGCCGAGCTGGCCGCGCCCGAAACGGGCGCCCAGCCCGAGGTCGAAGTCAGCCTGCAGGGCCTGCGGGTGCTGGCGGCCGAGGATCATCCGACCAACCAGAAGGTGCTGCAGATCGTGCTCGAGCCGTTCGGCGTCGACCTGACCATCGTCGGCAACGGCGAGGAGGCCCTGGCGGCGTTCGGCGACGGCTATGACGCGGTGCTGATGGACATGCAGATGCCGGTCATGGACGGCCTGACCGCTACCCGCCTGATCCGCGAGCGAGAGGCGGCCTCGGGCGCCGAGCCGGCCCTGATCATCATGCTGACCGCCAATGCGATGGACGACCATGTCGAGGCCGCCAGGCTGGCCGGGGCGGACCTGCACGTGGCCAAGCCGCTGAGGCCGGCCCAGCTGTTCGCCGCGCTCGCCCGGGCGCGTCAGCCCCGCGAGGCCGTCAGCGCGGCCGCCTGAGCCTAGCCGGCCGCTCGCGTGATCACCC
>DAORNX010000105.1:0-7180 GCA_035441225.1 Caulobacter sp. | reverse complement strand
TCATCGGCATCACCCTGGCGGTGACGGTGCTGATCGTGGTGATGAGCGTGATGAACGGCTTCCGCACCGAGCTGCTCGACCGCATCCTCGGCTTCAATGGCCATGCCTACGTCACCGGGGCTCCGCTCGGCAGTCCCGACCGAGCCGCCATTGTCAAACGGCTCAAGGCCGTGCCCGGCGTGCGACAGGTGATCCCGACCGTCGAGGGCCAGGCCATGGTGCTGGGCCCGAGCCAGATCGCCGGCGCCATCGTGCGCGGCGTCACCCCGGCCGACCTCCAGGCCACCACCCTGGTGTCCAGCAACATCAAGCCGGGCTCGGCCGAGGGCTTCGGCCAGGGTGACTACGGCGGCGAGCTGATCCTCGTCGGCGAGCGGCTGGCCGCCAGCCTCGGCGTCGGGCCCGGCGACTCCGTGGCCCTGATTTCGCCGACCGGCGCGGCCACGGCCTTCGGCACCAGCGTGACCCAGAAGGACTACACGGTCGGCGGCATCTTTTCGGTCGGCATGAGCGAGTACGACCAGGCCTTCATCTACATGCCGTTGCAGCAGGCCCAGCTGTTCTTCGGCCGCGACGATACCGTCGACGCCATCGAGATCATGCTCGACGACCCCGACAGCGTCGCCGCGATCAAGCCGCTGCTGGCGGCCGAGGCCGGCCCGGGCGCGATCGTCACCGACTGGACCCAGAAGAACCAGAGCTTCTTCGAGGCCCTGCAGGTCGAACGGGCGGCCATGCGGCTGATCCTGATGTTCATCGTCGCCATCGCCGCGATGAACATCATTTCCGGCCTGGTCATGCTGGTGAAGAACAAGGGGCGCGACATCGGCATCCTGCGCACCATGGGCGCGGGACAGGGCGCCATCCTGCGCATCTTCTTCATGTCGGGCGCGGCGGTCGGCGTAGCCGGCACGGTCGCCGGCCTGCTGCTGGGCGTGGTCATCTGCACCAACATCGAGGCGATCCAGAAGGCCGTCGAATGGGCCACCGGGGCCAATGTGTTCAATGCCGACGTCTATTTCCTGACCCACGTTCCGGCCAAGATCGAATGGCGCGAGGTCGGCATCATCACCGGCTGGTCGCTGTTCATGAGCTTTGTCGCCACCCTGCCGCCGGCCTGGCGGGCCTCGCGCATCGATCCGGTCGAGGCCCTGCGCTATGAGTGAGCCTGTCCTGTCCCTGAGGGGGGTGACCCGCACCTATGTCACCGACGCCGGCGAACTGCCGGTGCTCAAGGGCGTCGACCTGGACGTCATGCCCGGCGAGATCGTCGGGCTGATCGGCCCGTCCGGCTCGGGCAAGTCGTCGCTGCTCCACGCCGCCGGCCTGCTCGAGCGACCGGACGGCGGCACGGTCTCCGTCGCCGGCCAGGACTGCACCCGGCTGGGCGACAAGCCGCGCACCCGCATGCGGCTCGGCACGATCGGCTTCGTCTACCAGTTTCACCACCTGCTGCCGGAGTTCACCGCGCTGGAGAACGTCGCCCTGCCGGCGATGATCGCCGGTCGCAGCCGCGCCTTCGCCCGCGACCGGGCCGAGACGCTTCTGACGCGCCTGGGCCTGGCCGAGCGGCTGGAACACCAGCCTGCCCAGCTGTCGGGCGGGGAACAGCAGCGGGTGGCCATCGCCCGCGCCCTGACCAACGAGCCCCGGCTGCTGCTGGCCGACGAGCCGACCGGCAACCTCGACCCGGACACCGCCGCCTCGGTGTTCCAGGCCCTCTACGATCTGGCCCGCGACACGGGTGTGGCGGCCCTGATCGCAACGCACAACATGGAGCTGGCCCGCTACATGGACCGCGTCTTCGCCCTGAGGGACGGTCACCTGGAAGAGCGGACGCCGGGGTTCTAGGGCGGCCGCGATCACGGCTTCGTCAGCGCCGCGTTTTCGCCCAGATCGACGGGCCTTAAGGCGGTCCATGTGCAGCGGCAGGGGAGCGTGCGTTTGACCCGCCAGATCGATTTCGCCGGCCAGTCCGGGGTCCTCTATCGCTACAAGGCGCTCGAGGAGATGCGTCCGGTCCCGCCGGGCGGGGCCAACTTCGTCTATGTGAAATGGGACGGCGACCGGCCGGTGATCGTCTACGCCGGCGAGACCGACAGCCTCCATCGCAGCGTGTTCGAGACCTGGGATGAGGCCCGGTCGGGCTACGGCGCGACCGAGATCTTCGCCCGGCTGAATATCACCGGCGTTGTGCGGCGCAGCGAGTACGACGACCTGGTGGCCCAGCATCAGCCGCCGATGAACACCGGCGGCGAGAGCCTCAGCGGCCGCCGAAAAACGTCTCGCCCCGGGGCGTGATCTCGCATCCGGGGTTGTAGGCGGTCTCCCACAAATGGCCGTCCGGATCGGCGAAATAGCCTGAGTAGCCGCCCCAGGCCGCCGTCCGCGGCGGCTTGACCGCGCGGGCGCCGGCGGCGACGGCCCGGGCGAAGGTCCGGTCGACCTCGGCCGGACTGCGGCCGTTGATCGCCAGGGTGAAGGCTCCGCCCGGCCCGGGCAGGGGCTCGCCGACATCCCGCGCCAGGTCTTCCCGGCCGAACAGGGCCAGGGCCAGGCCGGGCAGCTGGTAGAACACCACGTCGGGCAGGGGGTCGAGCGGTGTCCAGCCGAGGCCGCCCCCGTAGAAGGCCCGGGCGACGGCCAGGTCGGCCACGCCCAGGGTGATCAGGCTCAGGCGCTGGTCCATGACGACGATCTCCGAATTGCGGTTGACGAGTGAGAACAAAACAGGAATAAGAACAAACAGGCAACTTGTTCCGAGGAGGCCCGAATGGTCCGGATCGCGCGTGAATCGCTGGCTCTCGTCTCCGTGGCGGGATTTGTGTGGATGATGTGTTCGGTCGCCTACGCCGTAGCCTAAGTCGGCGCTGGATCGGAAGCGTCGGGCGGGCGATGGTCGCTGCGGTGACTCGTTCGTTGGCTGGCCGGTGTGGTCGGACGGGATGATCTGAAGGGACAGCGCGATGGCGCAGGACAGGGCAGGGGGCGGCGCCGACGGCGGATTCGTTCATCTGCGGGTCCGGTCGGCCTATTCGCTGCTTGAAGGGGCGATCAAGGCGGACGCCGTCGGCAAGATGGCCGCCGACGCCGGCATGCCGGCGGTGGCCGTGACGGACCGGGCCAATCTGTTCGGCGCTCTCGAGTTTTCGGTCACCGCCAAGGACGCCGGGGTCCAGCCGCTGGTCGGCTGCGCCCTGCCGGTGACCGGCATCGGCGAGGGGCGGACCGAGCGCTGGGCGCGGACGCCGACGATCGTGCTGATCGCCCAGAACGAAACCGGCTATCTCAATCTCTCGGCCCTGTCGTCGGCGGCCTACCTCGACAGCGACGGCGTGGCCGAGCCGAGCGTGGCCTGGGCCAGGGTCGTCGAGCACGCCGAGGGCCTGATCCTGCTCAGCGGCGGGACCGACGGGCCGGTCGACCCGCTGTTCGCCGCGGGAAAGACGCGGGACGGGGCGAAGGCCCTGGCCGAGATGGCCCGGGTGTTCGGCGACCGGTTCTATGTCGAGCTGCAGCGCCACGGCCTGCCCGAGCAGGCGGCGGCCGAGGCCGGGCTGGTTCACTGGGCCTATGAGCACGACACGCCGCTGGTCGCGACCAACGATGTCTATTTCGCCAAGCGGGACCTGTACGAGGCGCACGACGCCCTGCTGTGCATTTCCGACGGCGCCTTCATCGGCCAGGACGAGCGGCGGCGGGTGACCGCCGAGCACTGGTTCAAGCCGGCGGCGGACATGCGGGCGCTGTTCGCCGACCTGCCGGAGGCCTGCGACAACAGCATCGACATCGCCCGGCGCTGCGCCTTCATGGTTCGCAAGCGCGACCCGATCCTGCCCGGCTTCCCGACCACGGCCGGCCGTGACGAGGGAGCCGAGCTGGCCCACCAGGCCGCGGAGGGGCTGCGCAACCGCCTCGTCGGGCTGGAGCTGGCCGCGCCGGAGGCCGACTACTGGGCCCGTCTCGAGCGCGAGATCGGCGTGATCCAGGCGATGGGTTTTCCCGGTTACTTCCTGATCGTGTCGGACTTCATCAAATGGGCCAAGGCCCAGGGCATCCCGGTCGGTCCGGGCCGCGGCTCGGGCGCCGGTTCGCTGGTCGCCTGGGCCCTGACCATTACCGACCTGGACCCGCTGCGGTTCGGCCTGCTGTTTGAACGCTTCCTCAATCCCGAGCGGGTCTCGATGCCCGACTTCGATATCGACTTCTGCCAGGAGCGGCGGGAGGAGGTGATCGAATACGTGCAGGACAAGTACGGCCGCGGCCGCGTCGCCCAGATCATCACCTTCGGCACCCTGCAGGCCCGCGCCGTGCTGCGCGACGTCGGGCGGGTGATGCAGCTGCCGCTGGGCCTGGTCGACCGCCTGGCCAAGATGGTGCCCAACAACCCGGCCAACCCGGTGACCCTGGCCCAGGCGATCAATCTCGAGCCGCGTTTGCGCCAGGCCCGCGACGAGGACCCGTCGGTCGCCCAGTGCCTGGAAGTCGCCCTGCGGCTCGAGGGCCTCTACCGCAACGCCTCGACCCACGCCGCCGGGGTGGTCATCGGCGACCGGCCGCTGGTCGCGCTGACCCCCCTCTACAAGGACCCGCGCTCGGAGCTGCCGGCGACCCAGTTCAACATGAAATGGGTCGAGTCCGCGGGCCTTGTGAAGTTCGACTTCCTCGGTCTCAAGACGCTCACCGTGCTCGACCGGGCGGTCAAGCACCTGGCCCGGCGCGGCGCGGCCATCGACCTGGCGAAGCTGCCGCTGGACGATGCGGCGTCCTACGAGCTGATGGCCTCGGGCCAGACCGTCGGGGTGTTCCAGCTGGAAAGCCAGGGCATGCGCGACACCCTGCGCAAGATGCGCCCCGGCACCATCGAGGAGATCACCGCCCTGATCTCGCTCTACCGGCCGGGCCCGATGGACAACATCGACCTGTTCATCGACACGAAGTTCGGTCGCCGCCCGATGGACACCATGCATCCGTCGCTGGAGGAGGTGCTCAAGGAGACCTACGGCGTCATCGTCTACCAGGAACAGGTGATGCGCATCGCCCAGGTCCTGGCCGGCTACAGCCTGGGCGAGGCCGACCTGCTGCGGCGGGCGATGGGCAAGAAGAAGAAGGAGGAGATGGACCAGCAGAAGGCGCGGTTCGTCTCCGGGGCCATCGCGCGCGGGGTCGACGGCGACAAGGCCGGGGCCATCTTCGAGCATGTCGAGAAGTTCGCCGGCTACGGCTTCAACAAGTCGCACGCCGCCGCCTACGCGCTGATCGCCTACCAGACGGCCTGGCTGAAGGCGAACGCCCCGGTCGAGTTCCTCGCCGGCTCGATGACCCTGGACCTCAGCAACACCGACAAGCTGGCGGTGTTCTACCAGGACGCGCGCAGGTTCGGCATCACCGTCCGTCCGCCCGACATCAACCGGTCGGGCGCGGACTTCGAGGTCGAGGACGGGGCCGTGCTCTACGCCCTGGGAGCGGTGCGCAACGTCGGCTTCGCGGCCATGGAGCATGTGGTGGCGGTGCGGGCCGAGGGTGGGCCGTTCCGCGACCTGTTCGACTTCGTCGAGCGGGTCGATCCGCGGCAGGTCAACCGGCGGGCGCTGGAAAGCCTGGCCCGCGCCGGGGCCTTCGACGCCATCCACCCCAACCGGGCCCAGATCGTCGAGGCCGCCGACGTGCTCATCGCCCACGGCCAGAGCCTGGCCGCCGACCGCGCCAGCGCCCAGGTCAGCCTGTTCGGCGGCGAGCAGCCCGACGCGGCCCGCCCGCGGCTGCCGCGCACCGATCCGTGGGACCAGATCCGCCGACTCGACGAGGAACTTGCGGCGGTTGGCTTCTACCTGACCGGCCATCCGCTCGAGGACATGGTCGAGGTGCTGCGCCGACGGCGCACGACCATGCTCAGCGACGCCATTCCCCAGGCCGAGGCCGGGACGGAGGCCTTCCGCATGGCCGGCATGGTCCGGCGCCGGCAGGAGCGGGCGCAGCAGAGCGGCGAGCGGTTCGCCTTTGTCTCGCTGTCCGATCCGACCGGTGAGTACGAGGTGCTGTTTCCGCCGGAGGCCCTGCGCAAGTGCCGCGACATCCTCGAACCGGGCAAGGCCGTGGCCATCAAGGTGCGGGCCAAGGCCCGCGACGGCGAGGTGCGCTTCTTCGGCGACGACGCCGAGCCGATCGACAAGGCCATCGAGTCGGTCGCCGCCAGCCTGCGCGTCCATGTCTCCCCCCAGTCGATGGAGATCGAGGCGCTGAAGAAGCGCCTGTCGGTCGCCTCGGCTCCGCGCGGCGGGGAGGTTGTGCTGGTCGCGGGCCTCGGCGCCGGCCGCGAGGTCGAGGTCAAACTGCCGGGGTTCTACAATCTCGACGCGTCACTGAGAGGCGCGCTGAAGACCGCGCCGGGGGTGGCGTACCTGGAGGACGTGTAGGCTCTCCATTTCCGCTCATCCCGGCGAAGGCCGGGACCCAGGCTTTTTCAGGGGACATCCGCCCATGGTTCAAATGGCGCTTGCCCGCCGAAGTGAACTGCCGAAGTGCGTTATCGACCCTTAGCGGACGTTGACGAACAACTGCCAGCGCGCAGCGCTGACTTGCATGTCGCTATTAACCTACACCATGACGGTCGGATCGGAGACGCGAACCACCGAGCTTCGCAGGAGCAATCCGCAGGGGTGGCTCAGTGAGGCAGTGAGGGAGGCATTTCCCGAAGTGTCCGCTCGGCGTGGGACCGACCTAATCCGCCTTCGGCTTCAACGAGTAATCGGAATGGCCGAAGCGTGGCAATGCACACTCTCCGACACGCCTTGCGACCTTGTGATCAAGGTCGTCAAGTCGAAGAAGTAGGCGTCCGTTTCCCACCCAACGCGGAACTTCGCGAGGTCTGCTTCACACCTTGAGAACCGCTCATCTAGGCAGGCAGCGATGCCCTGGGTCATCGCTTTCGCGCGGATGAGCGGACGTTTTGGCCCGCACCACACCGCCCCTTACGTCTTGCAGGCCAGTCTGCTCCGTTGACCGGATGGCTCAAGGACCGCGTCGCGGCCGCGCAGCGGCGGCCCCGCTGGGGCCGTCCTTGACCCATCCGGTCAACGGAGCTCCAATCTCGGCAAGGTCGTAAGGGCTTTCCCGCCTTTCTGCCGAAGGCCGGACTGCTGAACGGGCAGGGAAGGGCGCTCCCTACTCCCTACTCCCT
>DAORNX010000104.1:4096-7216 GCA_035441225.1 Caulobacter sp. | reverse complement strand
GACCCCGCGCCGCACCGCCGCTGGCTGAAGCGCGAGGGCGCCCGGCTCCAGGCCGTCGGCCGGACCTGACGGTCTAGTAGGGAATCTCCTCCGGCACGCGCGGCGAAGTGCGGGCGTCCGGAGCCGGCGTGGCCGGCGCGCCGGAATCTCCGCCCATGCCGAGCGTCGAGAGAATGTCGCCGATGGCGTCGCGCGGCTCCTCGACCGGCGCATAGCCGCCGGGGATCGCCTGGGCCTTCAGCCGCGGCAGGGCCTGCGCCATGAAGGCGCGCCAGATGCCCGCCGGCGCGCCTCCGCCGGTGACTCCCTTCATCGGGGTGTTGTCGTCCTTGCCGGTCCAGACGGCGGTGACGAAGCCGCCGGTGTAGCCGACGAACCAGGCGTCGCGGTAGTCGCTGGTGGTGCCTGTCTTGCCGGCGATGTCGTAGTTCGGCACTCGCGCGCGCTTGCCGGTGCCGCTGATCACGACCTCGCGCATCATCTGGTTCATGTACTGCAGCGCCGGCGAGCCGATCACCGACCGGCGCGGGCGCTTTTCCAGGTTGCGGTCATAGAGCACGCGCCCGTTGGCGGTGCGGATGCGCTGGATGCCGTAGCCCTTGGCGAGAAAGCCGCCATTGGAAAAGGCCGCATACGACTGCGCCATCTCGAGCGGATTGACCTCCACGGCGCCCAGCGCCATCGACGGGTCAAGCTGGATCTTGCTGGTGATGCCCAGCCGACGGGCGGCGGCGGCGACGTTGCCGGTTCCGACCTCGTTGGCCAGTCGGGCCGCGACGGTGTTGACCGACTGGGCCAGGGCCGTCTGCAATGTGATGGCGCCCAGGTAGCGTCCGGTGTAGTTGCGCGGCTCCCAGCTGCCGATACGCACCGGCTCGTCGACCACCATCACCGCTGGCGTGCGGCCCGCCTCCATGGCGGCCAGGTAGACAAACGGCTTGAAGGCCGAACCGGCCTGGCGGCGGGCGCTGGTGGCCCGGTCGAACTGGCTCTCGCCGTAGTCGGCGCCGCCGACATAGGCGCGGATGCGACCCTCGCCATCGATGGCCACCAGGGCGGCCTGGCGAACACCCTGGCCCTTGGCCCCGACCACGCCCGAGCGCACCGCCGACTCGGCGGCGGCCTGGATCGGCAGGTCCAGGGTGGTCTCGACGATCAGGTCCTCCGTCGGCTCGCCGACCAGGGACCGCACCTGGGCGTCGACCCAGTCGGTGAAATACTGCGCCCGCTGGTTGGCCAGCACCGCCGAGACCCGCACGGGATTGCGGAACGCTTCGGCCCGCTGCTCGCGGGTGATCGCCCGGGTGCGGACCATCTCGTCGAGCACGATGGTCGCCCGGCGGGCGGCGCGTTCGGTAGCGGAAACGGGACTGTAGCGCGAAGGCCCCTTCATCATCCCGGCCAGCAGCGCCGCCTCGCCCAGGGTCAGCCGCGAGGCCGGCTTGTTGAAGTAGCGCTGCGCGGCCGCCTCGATGCCGTAGGCGCCGGCGCCGAAGTAGACCCGGTTCAGGTAGAGGGCGAGGATCTGCTTCTTGCTGAACTTCATCTCCAGCCACATCGCCAGGATCAGCTCCTGGGCCTTGCGGCGGGGCGTCTGGTCGAGGGTCAGGAACAGGTTGCGGGCCAGCTGCTGGGTGATCGTCGAGCCGCCGGCCGCGACGCACCAGCAGCTGATGTCCTTGACGATCGCCCGGCTGATGCCGATCGGGTCGAATCCGGGGTGGTAGTAGAAGCGGCGGTCCTCGATGGCGATGAACGCCTTGGGCACATAGTCCGGCAGCTTGTCGAGATCGACCGGCGGCGCGTACTGGCTCCCGCGCACCGCGATCAGGGCGCCGGACCGGTCGAGGTAGGAGATCGACGGCTGCCGGGTGACGGTGTTCAGCTTGGACACGTCAGGCAGGTCGGTGGCGAACACCGCGAAGAAGGCGACCAGGAAGATCAGCCCCCAGACGCCGACCACCGCCCCCCAGTAGAGAAACGCCTGTAGGGGTGTCCGCTTGACGCCCTGTTGGTTCGCCATGTCGCCGTCGCTGTTCCGGGAATGTGCCCTTGGCGCCGACTTCTAGCGCCGGAGCCTCGAAGGCTCCACCATGATTGATCAGATATGAACACGCCCTTTTCGCGGCGCGGCCGTGCAGACGGCGCGCAGGGGGTTAGCAAGGCCGCGACCAGACGCCATAAGCGGGCGGTGACCGATTCCCTCGCCCCCGCCCGCGACCTTCTGCGCCGCGTTTTCGGCCATGCCGAGTTTCGCGGTCTGCAGGCCGCAGTGATCGCCGAGATCCTGGCCGGGCGCAGCGCCATGGCGGTGCTGCCGACGGGCGGCGGCAAGAGCCTCTGCTACCAGATCCCGGCCATGCTGCGGCCGGGCCTGGGCCTGGTGGTCTCGCCGCTGATCGCCCTGATGGCCGACCAGGTGGAAGGCCTCAAGCAGTCGGGCGTGGCGGCCGAGCGGCTGGACTCCAGCCATTCGCCGGACGAGCGGGCGGAGGTCTGGCGTCGGGCCGAGCGGGGCGAGCTGGACCTGCTCTACCTGTCGCCGGAGGGGCTGATGCTGGGCGCGACGCTGGAGCGGCTGCGGCGCATCCCGCTGGCCATCGCCGCGATCGACGAGGCCCACTGCGTCAGCCAGTGGGGCCACGACTTCCGCCCCGAATACCGCATGCTCGGCCGGCTGGCCGAGGTGTTTCCCGACGTTCCCCGCCTGGCGGTGACGGCTACCGCAGACGCCCGCACGCGCGACGACATCCGCACCGAGTTGCGGCTGCGGGACTGCGCCGAGTTCGTCGACAGCTTCGCCCGGCCGGAACTGGCGTTGTCGGCCGAGCGCAAGCGCGGTCAGGGCCACGGCCGGGTCGAGGAACTGGTGCTGGCGCGTCCCGGCCGGTCGGGCGTGGTCTACACCGGTTCGCGGGACGGCACGGACAGGTTGGCCGAACGGCTGGTCGCCGCCGGCGTGCCGGCGCTGGCCTATCACGCCGGCCTCGAACGCACCCAGCGCACGGAGCGGCTGGAGCGGTTCCTTGAAGCCGACGCGGCGGTGATGGTGGCGACCATCGCCTTCGGCATGGGTGTCGACAAGCCGGACGTGCGGTTCGTCATCCATGCCGACCCGCC
>DAORNX010000104.1:0-4045 GCA_035441225.1 Caulobacter sp. | reverse complement strand
GGCCTGCCGGCCGAGGGCATCACCCTCTACGGCTCGGCCGACATGGCCTGGGCCCTGCGCCGCATCGCCGGCCGCGAGGTCAGCGAGGAGGTGCGCCAGGTCCAGACCCGCAAGGTGCGCCAGCTCTACGCCATGCTCGACGGCGTCTCCTGCCGCGCGGCGGCCGTGCGCCGTTATTTCGGCGAAGAGGGGGTCGAGGCTTGCGGCGTCTGCGACCTTTGCCTGGCCCCGCCCGGGTCGGTCGACGCCACGGTGGCGGCGCAAAAGGCCCTGGCCGCCGTCCACCGACTCGGCGGCCGCTTCGGCCGCGGCCGGCTGGTCGACCACCTGTTGGGCAAGACGAAAGACGTTCATGACAGCGAAGCGGCCCTGTCGACCTACGGCGTCGGCAAGGAGTTCAGTCCGGCCGGCTGGCGCGACCTGATCGACCAGCTGCTGTTTGACGGCCTGCTGAGGGAGGACCCCAACGACGGCCGCCCCCTGATCGGGCTGGGCGACGGCGAAGGGGTCAAGGCGGTCTACCGCGGCGAGCGGCGCATCGCCGTGCGCCGGCAGCCGGAAGGCCTGGATCCCTCGACCCGGTCTGGCCGACCGCGCAAGCGGACCCGAGAGGCGATGGAGACATTCGCCGGCGACGACCTGGCCCTGTTCGAGGCCCTGCGCGCCTGGCGCCGCGACGAGGCGCACGAGCAGCATGTGCCGCCCTATGTCATCTTCGGCGACCGCACCCTGCAGGACATTGTCCGGCTGCGGCCCCGCTCGCCCGACGAACTGCTGCTGGCCACCGGCGTCGGCGACAGCAAGCTGAAGCGCTACGGCGCGGCGGTGCTCAGGGTGGTCAAGGACAACTAGACCGGCCCGGTTTGATCCCGCTCAAGGCGCCGCGCGGCGCCAGCCTGTTCCATGCCCTCCGGACAGGAGGGCCAGGCATGACCGATCAGCCCCACGACCACGAGACGACCCCGGCGGCGCGAACCGCGACGGGGCTGGACGCGACCGGCTTGCGGGCCTCGGGCGCCGCAGCGACGGGCGCCACGGCGCTCGGCATGGCCGCGATCGGCATGGGCCTGCTCGGGGCCCTGACCGTCGCGCGCATGGCCATCGGCCGGCTGACCATCGGCAGGCTCAAGGTGAAGACCCTCATGGTCAAACGCCTCGAGGTCGACGAGCTGACCGTCAAGCGCCTGAAGACCGAGGCGCCGACGAAGGACTAGACGTCCACCTCGGCGTCGAGGGCGTTGGCCTGGATGAAGTCGCGGCGCGGCTCGACCAGTTCGCCCATCAGCCGCGCGAACATGTCGTCGGCGTCGTCGGCGTGGTTGACCTTGACCTGCAGCAGCGTGCGGGCCTCGGAATCGAGCGTGGTCTCCCACAGCTGCTCGGGGTTCATCTCGCCCAGGCCCTTGTAGCGCTGGATCGACAGACCCTTGCGACCGGCGTCCATCACGGCCGCGAACAGGTCGAGCGGGCCGCGCACCGGCGTACTCCGGTCCTTGCGGCGGAACACGGCCTGGCCCTGGAAGGTGTCGGCGAGCAGGGCGGCGCGCTCGGCCAGACGGCGGGCGTCGGCCGCCTGCAGCAGGGCGTCCTCGAGCACGATCTTCTCCGAGACGCTGCGCTTGACCCGGCTGAACACATAGCCGGTCTCGCCGCGCTCGCCGCTCCACGGGCCGTCGCCCTCCTGGGCGTAGAGGTTCAGCCGGCGGGCCGCTTCCGCGGGATCGGGCCGTTCGCCCATCAGTCCGGCCAGGGCCGTCTGCTCGATGGCGAACGACGGCGCGCGGGCCGACAGCCGCTCGATGTTGGCCTTGGCCGCGCGGCTGGTCTGGACCAGGGCCAGCAGGTCCTTGCCGGTCATCCGCTCGCCGCTGGACAGGTCCAGCTCGGCGCCCTCGACGCCCTCGTCGATCAGGAAGGCCTCGTACTCGGCGTCGTCCTTCAGATAGCGCGAGGACTTGCCCTTGGAGGCTTTGTAGAGCGGCGGCTGGGCGATGTAGAGGTAGCCGCGCTCGATCACCTCCGGCATCTGCCGGTAGAAGAAGGTCAGCAGCAGGGTGCGGATATGCGCCCCGTCGACGTCGGCGTCGGTCATGATGACGATGCGGTGGTAGCGCATCTTGGCGATGTCGAACTCGTCGCGGCCGATCCCGGCGCCGAGCGCCATGATCAGGGTGCCGACCTGCTCGGACGACAGCATCTTGTCGAACCGGGCCCGCTCGACATTGAGGATCTTGCCGCGCAGGGGCAGCACGGCCTGGTTCTCGCGGTTGCGCGCCTGCTTGGCCGAGCCGCCGGCGGAGTCACCCTCGACGATGAACAGTTCGGACTTCGCCGGGTCGCGTTCCTGGCAGTCGGCCAGCTTGCCGGGCAGGCTGGTGATGTCGAGCGCGCTCTTGCGCCGGGTCAGTTCGCGGGCCTTGCGGGCGGCTTCGCGGGCCGAGGCCGCCTCGGCGATCTTCGACACGATGGCCCTGGCCTCGGCCGGATGTTCCTCGAACCAGGTGGCCAGCCCCTCCTGCACCAGACCCTCCACCGCCGGGCGGACCTCGGAGGAGACCAGCTTGTCCTTGGTCTGGGAGCTGAACTTGGGGTCCGGCACCTTGACCGACAGCACGCAGGTCAGGCCCTCGCGCGCGTCCTCGCCGGTGACCGAGACCTTTTCCTTCCTGGCCATGCCCGAGCTCTCGGCATAGCCGGTGATCACCCGCGTCAGCGCCGCGCGGAAGGCCGACAGGTGCGTGCCGCCATCCTTCTGCGGGATGTTGTTGGTGAAGCACAGCATGTGCTCGTGGTAGCTGTCGTTCCACTGCAGGGCGAGGTCGATCTCGACCTTCTCGCGCACCCCGCGGACGGCGATCGGGGCGCCGATCAGCGCGGTCTTGGCCTTGTCCAGATGTTTGACGAAGGCCTCGATGCCGCCCTCGTAGTGGAGCACCTCCTCCCACGGCTCGGCGTCGCGCAGGTCGCGGAAGTGGATCGTCACCCCGCTGTTGAGGAAGGCCAGCTCGCGCAGGCGATGCTCGAGTGTCTTCCGGTCGAATTCGATGAAGGCGAAGGTGGTCGACGACGGATAGAAGGTCACGCTGGTGCCGGTCAGCGGCTTGCCGTTGTCGCGCAGCGGCGAGTCGCCGGTGATCTTCAGCGAACTGACCGCGTCGCCGCGCTCGAAGCGCATCTGGTGCGCCTTGCCGTTGCGATGGATCTTCAGCTCCAGCCAGTCGCTGAGCGCGTTGACCACCGAGACGCCCACGCCGTGCAGGCCGCCGGAGACCTTGTAGCTGTTCTGGTCGAATTTCCCGCCCGCGTGCAGCTGGGTCATGATCACTTCGGCGGCGCTGACGCCCTCGCCCTCGTGCATGTCCACGGGAATGCCGCGGCCGTCGTCGGTGACCGTGCAGGAGCCATCGGCGTTGAGGATCACCTCGACCCTGGTCGCGTGACCGGCCAGGGCCTCGTCGATGGCGTTGTCGACGACCTCGTAGACCATGTGGTGCAGGCCGCTGCCGTCGTCGGTGTCGCCGATGTACATGCCCGGGCGCTTGCGCACCGCGTCCAGGCCCTTGAGCACCTTGATCGAGTCGGCGTCGTATTCGCCGTGCGCCTG
Organism: Caulobacter sp.; assembly: GCA_035441225.1. Taxonomy (GTDB): domain Bacteria; phylum Pseudomonadota; class Alphaproteobacteria; order Caulobacterales; family Caulobacteraceae; genus Caulobacter. The sequence continues at coordinate 441 of DAORNX010000104.1, read as the reverse complement.
CGGTGCGCCGTGGTCTTCGGTTTCGTCGGTCATTCAGCGGTCCAGAACGGTCAGGCCCGAGGCTTCCACACGGACGCCGAGGGCCCGACCCTTGAAGGGGTCGAACAGCGACTCGTCCGTTCCGGTCAGGAATGCCTGCAGGCCGAGCGCCGCGATTTCATCCGCCAGCGCGGCCCGCCGGAGCGGGTCGAGATGGGCGGCGACTTCGTCGAGCAACAATACAGGAGCCGGCGCTGATTCCGCAGCAAAAAGTCGCGCGGCCTGAGCCAGAATAAGGTTCAGAATCAAGGCTTTCTGCTCGCCGGTCGAACATTCGGCGGCGGGCCGGTCCTTTTCCGCGTGGATCACCGCCAGATCGCCCCGGTGAGGGCCGGTCAGGGCCCTGCCGGCGGCCGCGTCGCGGCTGCGCGCGGCGGCCAGGGCTGACGCCAGCCGGGCCTC
>DAORNX010000103.1:0-7227 GCA_035441225.1 Caulobacter sp. | reverse complement strand
GCCGCGAGGCGCGCGCCGACGGCGGCGGCGACGGTCACGCCGTGGCGGTCGAGGCCACGCTGCACAGGCGCCTGTCCCAGAACCGCTGGAGCGCCTTCATGCGGCCCGGCAAGCGGCTGAAGGTCGGCGACCGCGTGCGCTTCGGCGCCGCGACCGATCGGGCCTGCGAAGGGGCCTCGCTCGACGCGACCCTGGTCGCCAAGGGCGAGGGCGGCGAGGTCGAGCTGGCGTTCGACCTGTCCGGACCCGATCTCGACATCGCCATCAACAGCCGGGGCCACATGCCGCTGCCGCCCTACATCGCGGCCAGGCGCCCCGAGGACGAGCAGGACCGCTCCGACTACCAGACGATCTACGCCCGCGAGGACGGCTCGGTCGCCGCGCCGACGGCGGGCCTGCATTTCACGCCGGAGCTGCTCACGCGGCTGGCGGCCGCCGGGGTGTCGCAGCATTTCGTCACCCTGCATGTGGGGGCCGGGACGTTCCTGCCGGTCAAGGTCGACGACCTGGCCGACCACCGGATGCATGCGGAATACGGCGAGGTGTCGGCGGAAACGGCGGCCGCGCTCAATGCCGTGCGGGCGGCCGGCGGCCGGATCGTCTGCGTCGGCACCACGTCGCTGCGCCTGCTGGAAAGCGCGACGGACGAGGACGGCGTGATCAACGCCTGGTCCGGCGAGACGGCGATCTTCATCACACCCGGCTACCGCTTCCGCGCCGCCGACGGCCTGATGACCAATTTCCACCTGCCCCGATCGACCCTGTTCATGCTCGTCAGCGCCTTCAGCGGCTACGACACCATGAAGGCCGCCTACGCCCACGCCATCGCCACGGACTACCGCTTCTATTCCTACGGCGATTCAAGCCTGCTATGGCGCGCCGCCTGATGGCCACCTTCCCCTTTGACATCTCCGCCACCGACGGCGCTGCCCGCACCGGCGTCCTGAAGACGCCGCGCGGCGACATCCGCACACCGGCCTTCATGCCGGTCGGCACGGCGGGCACGGTCAAGGCCCTGACCGTCGACCAGGTCGCCCGGACCGGGGCCGACATCATCCTTGGCAACACCTATCACCTGATGCTGCGGCCGACGGCCGAGCGGGTGAAGCGGCTGGGCGGGCTGCACCGCTTCATGCGCTGGGACAAACCGATCCTGACCGACAGCGGCGGCTTCCAGGTGATGAGCCTGAGCGGCATCAGCAAGGTCACCGAGGAGGCGGTCACCTTCTCCAGCCACCTCGACGGCAGCAAGCATGTCCTGACGCCCGAGCGGTCGATGGAGATCCAGGCCGACCTGCTGGGCAGCGACATCGTCATGCAGTTGGACGAATGCGTCGCCTGGCCGGCGGAGGAGGCCCGCGCCCGCCAGGGCATGGAGCTGTCGGCCCGCTGGGGCGCGCGCTCGAAGGCGGCCTTCGGGGAGCGCGATTCCCAGGCCCTGTTCGGCATCCAGCAGGGCTCGACGTTCGAGACCCTGCGCCGGGAATCCTCCGAGCGCCTGGTCGAGACCGGCTTTGATGGCTACGCCCTCGGCGGCCTGGCGGTCGGGGAGGGGCATGAGGCGATGTGCGAGGTGCTCGATTACGCCCCTGCCATGCTGCCGGCCGACCGGCCGCGCTATTTGATGGGCGTGGGCAAGCCGATCGACCTGGTCGAGGCGGTGTATCGCGGCGTCGACATGTTCGACTGCGTCCTGCCGACCCGCTCGGGCCGCCACGGCCAGGCCTGGACCTGGTCGGGGCCGCTGAACATGAAGAACGCCCGTTTCGCGGAGGACGACACGCCGCTCGACGAGACAAGCGCCTGCCCGGCCAGCAGCGGCTATTCGAAGGCCTACCTGCACCACCTGGTCCGCTCGGAGGAGATTCTCGGCCAGGTGCTGCTGAGCTGGCACAACATCGCCTTCTTCCAGGCCCTGACGGCGGCTATGCGCGCGGCGATCGCCGAAGGCCGTTTCGAGGCCTTCCGCCGGGATTTCAGGGCCGGCCTGCAATAGGGGACATGTACCAGAGGTACGTGTCCCCTCCGCTACCGGATCGGGAAGCGCGGGCCCTTCTTCTTCGGCGGCGGCGGGGGGATTTCCGACTTTACATGGGTCGGCGTGGCCGGCGGATTGCAGCCTCTCGCCTCGCCAAGGCCCTTCAGATAGCCGCGACGGATGCCGCCGGCCGTGATGGCCGCGCGCACCAGCCGGTCGTGCTGTTCGGCGCCGCTGAGCTTGCGCACCCAGCCCCGCAGCGGGATCAGGTCCTGGGCCGCCGAGGCGACCATGCCCAGCGCCGTTTCGCCGGCGACGTCCCGCCCCTTGGCGATCAGGGCCCGGTCATCGGGCGTCGACGGCTCGTCGATGTCGGCTCCGAGCGCATCATTGAGCGGTCGGAGCTGGGCGACCAGCTCGCCGCAGGTGGCTGGCCGGGGCCGCCTGTAGGGATCCTCCAGCGCTTCCAGCAGCACCGGCGGAATCTTCGATCTCAGCAGGTTCAGGTCGCGCATTGGCGCGCTGACGGCCCCGACGACGCTGCCGCGGTTGATCTGGTCGGTGGTCTGCACCTGCGCGGGGGGCGGGGACGAAGGCTGGGGTTGCGGCTGCGCCGCCGCGGTGGCGCAGCCGCCGAGGCCGGTCAACGGGGAGAGGAGAACGACGACGAGCTTGCGCATGCCCGGATGCTAACCCGGAGGCCGCGCCAGGCAAAGCGTTCGGCGCTTGCGGCGGGATGGGCCCGCCACTATGGTCCGCGCCGCTTTCGGGAGCGCCTCGCGGCGCCGCGTGAGCGGGCCGGTAGCTCAGCGGTAGAGCATTCGACTTTTAATCGAATGGTCGTGGGTTCGATCCCCACCCGGCCTACCAATTGTGACGGCAGGCGGCCCGCGGGGCGGGGCGCCCCGTGACAAGTCGCCGATCCTGTCGGACTGTCGGCCATGGCCATGGACATCCCCAACTTCGGCGTACCCGACGATACCCTGGTCGCGGTCGTGCTCGGCGCGCTGCTGGCGACCCTGGGCGGGTTCCTCGCCGCGCGGTTCGAGGCCTGGCTGCGGCGGCGCGAGCGCGAGCGGGACGCCGCCCTGCTGCTGGGCGAGATCGTCTTCACCTTCGTGACCGTGTTGAAGATGACCGACGAGACCCGCCGGATCGGCGATCCCTACGGCCCGATCACCATGCAGATGCTCGCCGGCGCGCGGCGCGAGGCGGACGCCTACGAGCGCCATCGGGACCGGCTGCCGGACCTGACCGACCCGGATCTGAGGCTGGGCATGCACAGGCTGATGATCACCCTGACCATGACGCTCGACGGCATGCTGGCCACGGCTCCGGTCGCCGGCGCTCCGCGACCAGGGCTGGGCGGGCGGCGGCCCAGGCGCTGCAGGCCCAGCGCGACAGCGCCTTTGACTTCATCATGGAGTCGGTTCCTGCGCTCGATCCGCTGCTCAAGCGTCTGAGCCGGCTGGCGCGCGTGTCCTTCGACGGCCATGAAGCGGCCGTCCGGGCCTGATCGGCCGGCTATTGCTGCTGTTGCTGCTGCTGTTCCTGCCGTCGGCGGGCCTCGTCCGACGCGCGCCGCCGTCCGCCGGGAAAGGTCGGCCGGGCCATGCGCAGGAATTCGGGCTCGGCGATCGCCGCCCGGGCCCGGGCCACGGCCACGGCCACCGACAGCTGGCTGTCGGCCTCGCCCTTGTAGACACCCAGGGACGGCGGAACGTCGGCATAGTCGCGGCCGGTGGCCACGGCGACATGGCGCTCGCCGGTGAGCATGTTGTTGGTCGGGTCGAATCCGGTCCAGCGCAGGGTCGGCAGGAAGGCCTCGACCCAGGCGTGGGTCGCGTCGGGGTCCGACCGGTCGCCGTGCTGGCGGTCGGTGAACAGGTAGCCGGAGACATAGCGGGTCGGGATGCCCCAGCTGCGGCAGATGGCGATCATGATGTGGGCGAAGTCCTGACAGACCCCGCGGCCGACGCCGAGCGCCAGGTCGATCGGACTGTCGGCCGTGGTCACGCCCGGCGCGTAGTCGAAGGCTGTGTAGAGCGCTTCTGTCAGCGCCCGCAGGGCGGTCAGCGGGTCGCGATGGCGCAGCCTGTCGAGGTTCTGTTCCTGCACGAAGGTGTCGAGCGCCGCCGACGGGGTCGCGAAGCCGTGCGGCCTCAAGAAGTCGAAGCATTCGCCGCGCACGAAATCGCTGCGCAGCCGGTCCCATTCGCCCATGTCGAGGGCGTCGGGCAGGATCGGGTCGGGCTGGGTCTCGACCGCAGAGCGCGATTCGATGCGCAGGGTGTCGTGCGCCTGGGGCACGTCGAAGTGGAACACCGCGTTGCCGAAACTGTCGACGTAGGAGAACAGCTGGGCGCGCGGATCGAGGTCCAGCTCGAAGCTGATCAGCCGCTGGCGGGCGCTCTTCTGGGGCTGCATGCGCAGTTCCATGACGCTTTCCCGGACCGGGCGCTCGTAGTGGTACTGGGTGACATGGCGGACTTCTAACAACATCAGGCTGGAAGCTTCATCTCGAGGGAATAGGCCACGAAGGTGTCGAAGACGGCGTCGTGGATGCGGGCGCATTCGCCGATCACCGTGGCCAGCAGGGCGCTGGCTCCAACCGATTCCAGCTCGTCGACATCGGCGTACTGCAGCCGCGCCTTGAGCCGTCCGGCGAGGCGTTCGGGCGTGGCCAGCCCACCGGATTCGACATGGCGGGACACCCCGACCAGATGTTCCTCGATGCGCGTGGTGGCGAAGCGGATCGAGCGGGGGAATTCCTCGTCGAAGACCAGGAACTCGAGAATGTGCCGGGTCTCGATCTCGGCGGTGTAGCGCCGCAGATAGGGCTCCAGGGCGCAGCCCATGCGCAGCAGGCTCATCAGGGCGATACGATCGGTCACGTGGCCGTCGCGCCCGTCGCCGAAACAGACCTCCAGCAGCCGGGCGATCAGCTGCGCCCGCTCGAGGTAGGCCCCCAGCATCAGGAACCGCCAGCCCTCGCCGTGGCTCATGGTGGCGTCCGCGGCGCCCTTGAACAGGTGCAGGTCGGCGATGATGTCGTGGATATAGGCGGACGAGCCGCTCTCGAAGGCGTCCGCGGCCCCGTCGCTGGTCACGCGCAGGTAGAGGAGGTTGAGCCGCTCCCAGGTCTCGGTGGTGATCTGGTCGCGCACCTGCCGGGCGTTCTCCCGGGCCAGCGACAGGGAGATGACCACCGAATTGGGATCGTCCCGGTCGAGCACCAGCGACTTGGCCGCTTCGTAGGTCCGCGCCGCCCGGGCCATGTCGGGGTCACCGACCGCCGACAGGGCGATGTAGGCGGTCTGGGCCGCCGCGTCCGACCGGTCGAGCGTGGCGTTGAGCATCACGTCGGCCAGGCGCGAGAAATGCTCGGCCCGCTCCAGATAGCGGCCGATCCAGTAAAGACTGTCGGCGACCCGCGCGAGCATCATGGCCGGACGCCCTCCGAGGTCTCGTCGACCAGCACCCAGGTATCCTTCGACCCGCCGCCCTGGCTGGAATTGACCACCAGCGAGCCGCGCCGCAACGCCACCCGCGTCAGGGCGCCGGGCGTCACCACGATCTTTTCGCCCGACAGGATGAACGGCCGCAGGTCCACGTGCCTGGGCTCGATGCGGCCGTCGATCAGGCAGGGGGCGGTCGACAGCTGGATGGTCGGCTGGGCGATGTAGTTGGCCGGATCGGCCTTCAGGGCCTCGGCGAAGGCCTCGCGCTCCTTGCGGCTGGCGTGCGGACCCACCAGCATGCCGTAGCCGCCCGAGGCGCCGACAGCCTTGACCACCAGCCTGTCGAGATTGGCCAGGACATGGTTCAGCTGCGCCGGCTCGCGGCAGAGGAAGGTCTCGATATTGGGCAGGATGGCGTCCTCGCCCAGGTAGTAGCGAATGATGTCCGGGACATAGGCATAGACCGCCTTGTCGTCGGCCACGCCGGTTCCCGGGGCGTTGCACATCACCACATTGCCGGCGCGGTAGGCGTTGAACAGCCCGGCTACGCCGAGGCCCGAGTCGCGCCGGAAGGTCAGGGGGTCGATGAAGTCGTCGTCGACACGGCGGTAGATCACGTCCACCCGGCGCAGGCCGGTGGTGGTGCGCATGTAGACCATGTTCTCGTGCACCACGAGGTCGCGGCCCTCGACCAGCGGCGCGCCCATCAGCCGGGCGAGATAGGCGTGCTCGTAATAGGCGCTGTTGTAGACGCCCGGCGTCAGCACCACGACCTGCGGGTCGGGCCGCCAGTCGGGCGCCATGCTCTTGAGCGTCGCCAGCAACAGGTCAGGGTAGCGCTCGACCGGCCGCACGTTGGCCGCGCGGAAGGTGCCGGGGAAGGTCCGCTTGGCCGCGTCACGGTTGGCCAGCATGTAGGAGACGCCCGACGGCACCCGCAGATTGTCCTCCAGCACGGCGAAGGCGCCGTCCTGGTCGCGGATCAGGTCCGACCCGCAGACGTTGGCGTAGGCCTTGTGCGGCACATACAGGTGCTGCATCTCGCGGCGATAGGACGGGGCCCCCAGCACCAGCTCGCGTGGCACGATCCCGTCCATCAGGATCCGCTGCTCGCCGTAGATGTCGTCGAGGAACATGTTCAGCGCCTTCAGGCGCTGGATCAGCCCGGCCTCGATATGGTCCCACTCGCGCGACGGAATGATCCGCGGGACGAGATCGGTGGGAATGATCCGCTCGGTGGTTGTCTCGGCGCCGTAGACGGTGAAGGTGATGCCCTGCAGCAGGAACGAGCGCTCGAGCGTCTTCTGCCGGTCGGCCAGGGCCTCCGGCGACAGGGTGGTCAGGCGGGCGTGGACCGAGCCGTAGTGGTCGCGCACCTCGCCGGCCGCTGAATACATCTCGTCGAACGCCTGGCCGGGCAGGTAGGCGGCCGGGGTCGATGCGCCCTGGCCAATGTCGGCTGTCCTCACGCTCGCGATGGTCAAGCCAGGGTCCGTTTCCTTGGCGGCCTGAACGGCCTCTTCACGGTTCATTCCTAACGCTCTTCGCAAGCTGCCGGACCCGTTTCGGCGCGAGTCGCCGCCGGAAGCTCCGACTGCCCGGCATTTGTGCAACTTTCACCGCCCGTGCAAAGGGCTGGATGGCGTGACAGCCGCGCCGCGCCCGACTAAACGGGGGCCGGGGCGCAGACAGAGGAAGACAGTTTGGCGCCGACGCGCTTCGCCCTTGCCGCCTCGGCCGTCGCCGCGCTCTTCGCGCCGGCGGGCGGCGCGTTGTCGCAGACGCCCC
>DAORNX010000102.1:2605-7265 GCA_035441225.1 Caulobacter sp. | reverse complement strand
AACGCGCCGCCAGCGCCGAGCTCGGCGCCCAGGGCGCCATCCTGGCGCCGACCTCCGGCCGCGTGCTGGTCGCCGACGTGCCGCTCGGCTCGGTCGTGATGGCCGGCCAGTCGGTCGCCCGGATCACCGCGGGTCCGCCGGTCGTGCGTATCGAACTGCCCGAGGGCCAGGCCCGCGCGCTGAAGGTCGGCGACGAGATCCGGCTGTCCGCCGATGATCTCGGCGGCGCCGTCACCTCCGGCCTGGTGACGCAGATCTATCCGTCGGTGACCGCCGGCCAGGTGGTCGCCGACGTGACCGCCGCCAACCTGCCGGCCAACCTGATCGGCCAGCGCGTCCGCGCCCTGGTGCCGATCGGCCAGCGGCAGGCCCTTGTCGTACCGCGCCGCTATGTGACCACCCGCTATGGCATCGACTATGTACGGCTGGTGCGCAGTGACGCGTCCGTCTCCGAGGTCCCGGTGCAGACCACCGCCGGGCCGTCGGCCGACGCGGTGGAAATCCTGTCCGGCATCCGGGCCGGCGACGTGCTGACTCCGGCGGGAGCGGCGCGATGAACCTCGGCCTTTCCGGTCGGCTGACGCGGGCCACCATCCGGTCCCCCCTGACGCCCCTGTTCCTGCTCGCCGCCATCGCCGTCGGCCTGCTGGCCCTGGTCAGCATCCCCCGGGAGGAGGAGCCGCAGATCAGCGTGCCGATGGTCGACATCATGGTCGCCGCGCCCGGCCTGCGGGCGCCAGACGCCGTCGAACTGGTCGGCAAGCCGCTCGAGACCATCGTCAAGAGCATCCACGACGTCGAACACGTCTACACCTTCGCCGACGACGACCAGGTGATGGTCACCGCCCGGTTCAAGGTCGGCGTCGACCCCGACGCCGCGGCCGTGCGCATCCATGAGCGCATCCAGGCCAACCTCGACCGGATACCCGCCGGCATCGCCGAGCCGCTGGTCCAGACCCGCGGCATCAACGACGTTCCAAGCCTGGTCCTGACCCTGTCGCCCAAGCCCGGCGCCGCCGGACAATGGAGCGACCAGGCGCTCTACGAACTGGCCGGCAAGCTGCGCACCGAGGTCGCCAAGGTCGATGACGTCGGGCTGACCTTCATCGTCGGCGGCCGACCGCAGGAGATACGGGTCGAGCCGGACCCCGCGCGCCTGGCGATGCACGGCGTCTCGCTGGGCGGTCTGATGGAGACCATCCGTCAGGCCAACCGGGCCTTCCCGGCCGGCCAGGTGCGCAACGGCGGCGAAGCGGTCAGCGTGACCGCCGGCCGGACCCTGTCCGCAGCCACCGAAATCGGCCTTCTCGCCCTGCCCTCGGCCAGGGGCGAGACCGTCTATGTGCGCGACGTGGCCACCGTCCTGGAGGCGCCGCGCGAGGATCAGGCCCGCGCCTGGCGGTTCGCCCGGGTGGGCCAGGACTGGAGCCAGGCCCCGGCGGTCAGCCTGGCCATCGCCAAGCGCAAGGGGGCCAACGCCGTTGTCGTGTCCCACGCCGTGCTGGCCCGTGTCGAAGCGCTCAAGGGCACGTTGCTGCCCGACAGCCTGAGCGTCGCGGTGACCCGTGACTATGGCGAGACGGCCAACGAGAAGGCCAACGAACTGCTGTTCCACCTCGGCCTGGCGACGTTGTCGATCGTCGTGCTGATCGGCCTGGCCATCGGCTGGCGCGAAGCGGCGGTGACGGCGGTGGTCATTCCCACGACCATCCTGCTGACGCTCTTCGCCTCCAACCTGATGGGCTACACGATCAACCGCGTCAGCCTGTTCGCCCTGATCTTCTCGATCGGCATCCTGGTCGACGACGCCATCGTGATGATCGAGAACATCGCCCGGCACTGGGCCATGAACGACGGACGAAGCCGGATCGACGCGGCCGTCGAGGCGGTCGCCGAGGTCGGCAACCCGACCGTGGTGGCCACCCTGACCGTCGTCTCGGCCCTGTTGCCGATGCTGTTCGTGTCGGGCCTGATGGGCCCCTACATGGCCCCGATCCCGGTCAACGCCTCGGCGGCGATGGTATTCTCCTTCTTCGTCGCCGTGGTCATCGCCCCGTGGCTGATGGTGCGGTTCGCGCGCAAGACCCTGGCCGCCGGCGGCGGCCATCATGGCGAGGGCTGGCTGGGCGCCGCCTATCGCAGGGTGGCCGGCGGCGTGATCGCCACACGTCGCAGCGCCTGGACCTTCCTGATCGGGGTGGGCGTGGCCACGCTGGTCGCCTGCGCCATGTTCGCGACCAAGACCGTGACCGTGAAGCTGCTGCCGTTCGACAACAAGTCCGAGCTGCAGGTGGTCGTCGATCTTCCCGAGGGGACCTCGCTGGAGACCACCCAGCGGGTGCTCAACGACGCGGCCGCCATCACCCGGACGCTGGAGGAGGTCACAGCGATCGACGCCTACGCCGGGACCGCCTCGCCGTTCAACTTCAACGGCCTGGTCCGGCACTACTACCAGCGCAACAGGCCCGAGATGGGCGACCTGTCCGTCGCCCTGGCGCCCAAGGACGAGCGCAAGCGGTCGAGCCACCGCGTGGCCCTCGACCTGCGCGAAAGGCTGGCCAGGCTGGCCCTGCCGGCCGGCGCGTCGATCAAGGTTGTCGAGGCGCCGCCCGGGCCGCCGGTGATGGCGACCCTGCTGGCCGAAATCTACGGCCCTGACGCCACGACGCGCCGGGCCGTGGCCGAGCGGGTCAAGGCCGCCTTCCATGCGGTGCCCTACATCGTCGACATCGACGACAGCTATGGCCAGCCCCGGCCCGGCCTGCGCCTGGTCCCCGACCGCAGCCGCCTGGAGGCGCTGCGGGTCAGCGATCGCGACGTGTTCGATTCCATCGGCGCCGCCCTGGGCGGTCAGGTGGTCGGCTACGCCCACCGCGGCGAGGGGCGCGATCCGCTGGAGATTTCCGTTCGGTTGCCGCAGTCGGCGCGCAGTTGGGGCGAAGGCCTGGCGGCCATGCCCGTGGCCCTGTCCGGCGACGGGCGGCTGGTCGGCCTGGGCGAGGTCGTCACCGCCAGCCAGGAAGCCGGCTCGACGCACGTCTTCCGCCGCGACGGTCGTGACGTGGACATGATCCTCGGCGAGCTGGCCGGCGCCTATGAAGCGCCGATCTACGGCATGCTGGCCGTCGACAAGGCGATCAAGGACGGCGACTGGAAGAACGTCCCGCGGCCCGAAATCCGCCTCCATGGCCAGCCGCTCGACGAGAGTCGGCCGACCGTGCTGTGGGACGGCGAATGGGAGATCACCTGGGTGACCTTCCGCGACATGGGCGCGGCCTTCGGCGTGGCGATCCTGGGCATCTATGTGCTGGTCGTCGCCCAGTTCAAGAGCTTCCGCCTGCCGCTGGTGATCCTCACGCCGATCCCGCTGACCCTGGTCGGCATCGTCATCGGCCACATCCTGTTCCGGGCACCGTTCACCGCCACCTCGATGATCGGCTTCATCGCCCTGGCCGGGATCATCGTGCGAAACTCGATCCTGCTGGTGGACTTCATCCGGCACAGCCAGGGCGATGGCCGGCCGTTGCGCGAGGTTCTGCTTGAGGCCGGGGCAATCCGCTTCAAGCCGATCGTGCTGACCGCCCTGGCCGCGATGATCGGGGCCGCGGTGATCCTGTTCGACCCGATCTTCCAGGGTCTGGCGATCTCGCTGCTGTTCGGCCTGGCCTCCTCGACGCTGCTGACCGTGCTGGTCATCCCGGCGATCTACGTCGTCCTGCGCGACGACACGCCGGCCTCGGCGCCCGCCGGGACGTCCTGACCGGGACGGGGTCCGCCCCTTGGCGGACCCCGGGCCTGTCGCCGCCGGACGCCCTTGATCGTCCATGCGCATCTTCTACATTAGACAGATGAGTACCGTTCTGGCCGCCGGCCCCACCTCCCGCGAGGCGCTGGATCTCGCCGACAGCGCCCATTCGGCCGCCCGTCTGCTGAAGATGATGGCCAGCGAGCAGCGGTTGCTGCTGTTGTGCCGTCTGGTCGATGGCGAGGCGTCGGTCGGGGACCTGGCGACGCACGTGGGCCTGGCGCAGTCAGCGACCTCGCAGCATCTGGCCAAGATGCGCGCCGAGGGGCTGGTCGCCACCCGGCGCGACGCCCAGACGATCTACTATCGCCTGGCGGATCCGGCCGCGATGCGGGTGCTCGACACCCTGTGCGAGATCTATCGCGCGCAGACCTGAGCCAGTCGGCCGGTCAGACGTCGTCCTCGCCGAGATCGCCGGATTCCATCAGGTCGAATTCGTGCCACATGCCGTTGAGGATGCCGAAGGCGACCGCGAGGCCGAGGCCGAGCACCCAGGTGAAGTACCACATGATCGCTCTCCAGCTCAGTAGAGGTCGGGATTGGTCGACAGGGCGTCGATGGTCGAACGCCCCCACATCACCCTGAGCGCCCAGGCGGTGTAGGCCAGCACCATCGGCAGGAAGACCACCGTCACGATCAGCATGACGAACAGCGTCATGTGGCTGGACGAGGCGTTCCAGGCCGTCAGGCTGGACCCGGGGTCGAGGCTGCTCGGCAGGATGAACGGGAACATCGACAGGCCGACCGTCGAGATCCCCCCCAGCACCGCCAGGGATGACCCGCCGAACGCGAGCGCCTCGCGCCCGCCGCGGATGCCGATCAGGGCCAGGATCGCGCCGCCGAAGCCGAGGATCG
>DAORNX010000102.1:0-2595 GCA_035441225.1 Caulobacter sp. | reverse complement strand
CCAGCCACATCCACGGCCAGATCCGGAAGTTGGTCAGCCAGCCGCCGGCGGCGGCCACCGCGCCGGCCCGCAGCGGGTTCGATGGTCCGGCCGGATCGACCGGCCCATCTAGGCGGAAACCGAAGCCACCGAAGGCGACGAAGGCGTAACCGGCCGCGAACAGCACGATCACGGCCGCCGCCGCGATGGCCCCGAACCGGCGCGCCCGGTCGCGCACCGGGCCTGGCTCGGCCCTGATCGCCAGCCAGGCCGCGCCGTGCGTCACCAGCATGGCCACCGACAGCAGGCCGCAGACCAGGGTGAACGGCGTGAACAGGCCAAGGAACGTGCCCTCGTAGAAGGCGCGCAGGTCCCCGTCGAGGCGGAAGGGCAGGCCCTGCAGCACATTGCCCACGGCGACGCCGAACACCAGGGCCGGCGCGAAGCCGCCGACGAACAGCGCCCAGTCCCAGCTGCCGCGCCAGAGGGGCGACGGTCGCTTGGAGCGGTATTTGAACCCGACCGGCCGCAGGATCAGCGCCGCGAGCACGGCGAACATGGCCAGATAGAAGCCCGAGAAGCTGACCGCATAGACAAACGGCCAGGCGGCGAAGATCGCGCCGCCGCCGAGGATGAACCACACCTGGTGGCCTTCCCAGTGGGCGCTGACCGTATTGATCACCATCCGCCGCTCGCCGTCGTCGCGGGCCACGAAGGGCAGCAGGGCGGTGACGCCCAGGTCATAGCCGTCGGTCAGGGCGAAGCCGATCAGCAGGACTCCCATCAGGCCCCACCAGATGAGCCGCAGGGTCGGGTAGTCGATCGGAATGTCCATCAGCGGGCTCCCTCTGCGGCGGGGTCGGCGACGGGCGCGACCGCCTCGGCCTGGTCGGGGTCTTCATGATGCGCGTAGGGGCCGCGGCGGATCGTCCGGACCATCAGCCCGACCTCGACCACCGCCAGGGCGCTGTAGATCACGGTGAAGCCGATGATCGTCGTCCAGATCTGGCCTGCCGTCAGGCTGGAGGTCCCCAGGAAGGTCGGCAGCACGCCTTCCACCGCCCAGGGCTGGCGGCCCATCTCGGCCAGAACCCAGCCGGCCTCCGCCGCGATCCAGGGCAGGGGCATGACCACGACCGCCAGCCACAGCAGCCACCGGGCCTGGCTGCGCCGCAGCGAGACCATCACGAAGGCGGCGCCGAACACGGCGATCATCAGGAAGCCGATGCCGGCCATCGCGCGGAAGGCCCAGAACATCACCGGCACGTTGGGCACGGTGTCCCAGGCGGCGCGCTGGATCGTCGCGCGGTCCGCCATGCGGGGGTCGGCCACGTAGCGCTTGAGCAGCAGGCCGTAGCCGAGGTCCCCACGGGCCAGTTCGAAATCGGCCCGGGCCGCCGGATCGGTGGGCGCGGCCTTGAGCCGCTCGAGGGCGTCATAGGCCTTCACGCCGTTCTCGATGCGCGTCTCGGCGATCGCCACCAGCGGCAGGATGCCGATCACCGGCTTGTCGAGGCTGCGGGTGGCGATCAGGCCCAGAACGTAGGGAATCTTGATCTCGGCCTTCGTCGTGCGGCTGGCCATGTCGGGCACCCCGAACGCCGTCAGCCCGGCGGGCGCCGGCTCGGTCTCCCACATCGCCTCAAGGGCGGCGAGCTTCATCTTCTGGTTGTCGGTCAGGGCGTAGCCGCTCTCGTCGCCGAGCACCACGACCGACAGGGCCGAGGCCAGGCCGAACGCCGCGGCCACGGCGAACGACCGCTTCGCCACCCGCGGCCAGCGTCCCCGCAGGAGCATCAGGGCGGACACACCGAGCACGAAGGCCGCCGCCGTGACGTAGCCCGCGCTGACGGTGTGCACGAACTTGGCCTGGGCCACGGGATTGAACAGCACGTCGCGGAAGCTGCTGACCTCCATCCGCATGGTGTCGGGATTGAACACCGCCCCGACCGGATTCTGCATCCAGCCGTTGGCGATCAGGATCCACAGGGCCGACAGGTTCGACCCCAGCGCGACCATGAAGGTCACCAGCAGGTGCCCCCGGCGCGACAGCCGCTCCCAGCCGAAGAACATCAGGCCGACGAAGGTCGCCTCGAGGAAGAAGGCCATCAGCCCCTCGATGGCCAGCGGCGCGCCGAAGACATCGCCGACATAGTGGGAGTAGTAGGACCAGTTGGTCCCGAACTCGAACTCCATGGTCAGGCCGGTGGCGACGCCCAGCACGAAATTGATACCGAACAGCGTCCCCCAGAATCGGGTGATCGTTCGCCAGATCGGCCGCCCGGTCATCACATAGATGCTCTCCATGATGACCAGCAGGAACGACAGTCCGAGCGTGAGCGGCACGAACAGAAAGTGGTACATCGCCGTCAGGGCGAACTGCAGCCGAGACAGCTCGACGACACCCAGTTCCATGACTCAGTTCCCTCGTTCGGCCGCACTCAACACCCGCCGCCGCCCGCGCGCAATTCCAATATATTCCAAAATGCGCATTTATGCATTTGTCGCCGGATGAGCCGGTCCGATCTCGCGGCTGACCGCAATTTCCTGGCGATCCGAGGCCGGGCCGGCGAGGCGCCGCGACTGGCGCTGACGCTGCTCGGCCTGGCGCAGGCC
>DAORNX010000101.1:7111-7286 GCA_035441225.1 Caulobacter sp. | reverse complement strand
AGGAATTCCACGCCGACAACATCCGCGACACCTTCCGCCTGATCCTGCAGATGGCCGTGGTGCTGACCTTCGCCGGCGGCAAGCCGGTGGTGAAGGTCGGCCGTATCGCCGGCCAGTTCGCCAAGCCGCGCTCCGAGCCGATCGAGACCATCGGCGGGGTGACCCTGCCGTCCTA
>DAORNX010000101.1:0-7101 GCA_035441225.1 Caulobacter sp. | reverse complement strand
GACAACATCAACGGCATGGAGTTCACGGCGCAGGAGCGCACGCCCGATCCCGAGCGGCTGCTGAAGGCCTACGCCCAGTCGTCGGCGACGCTGAACCTGCTGCGGGCCTTCGCCGGCGGCGGCTACGCCGATCTGCACAACATCCACCGCTGGACCCTGGGCTTCGTGGCCGACAGCCCGCAGGGCGCGCGCTACCGCGAGCTGTCGGACAAGATCAGCGAGAGCCTCGACTTCATGGCCGCCATCGGGGTCACGCCCGAGAGCCATCCGGGCATGAAGCAGGTGGAGTTCTTCACCAGCCACGAGGCTCTGCTGCTGGGCTTCGAGGAGGCTATGACGCGCGTCGATTCGACCTCGGGCGACTGGTACGACACCTCGGCCCACATGCTGTGGATCGGCGAGCGCACGCGGCAGCTGGACGGGGCGCACATCGAGTTCGCGCGCGGGGTGAAGAACCCGATCGGCATGAAGGTCGGCCCGACGCTCGAGCCGGACGACCTGCTGCGGCTGATCGATACGCTCAATCCGGCCAACGAGCCGGGCCGGCTGACGTTGATCGGCCGCTTCGGCGCCGACAGGATCGCCGAGCGGCTGCCGCGGCTGATGGCGGCGACGAAGAAGGCCGGCCGCTCGGTGGTCTGGGCCACCGACCCGATGCACGGCAACACGATGAAGGCCAACACCGGCTACAAGACCCGGCCGTTCGACCGGATCCTCGCCGAGGTGAAGGGCTTCGTCGACGTGGCCGAGGCCGAGGGCGTCCATCCCGGCGGCGTGCACCTGGAGATGACCGGCCAGAACGTCACCGAATGCACGGGCGGCGCGCGCGGCGTGCTCGAGGGCGAGCTCGGCGACCGCTACCACACCCACTGCGACCCGCGCCTGAACGGCGAGCAGGCGCTGGAGCTGGCCTTCCTGGTGGCCGAACGGCTGAAGACGGCGCGCGACGACCTGCGCGAGGCGAGCTGATCAGGCGGGGACATGTACCGAAGGTACGTGTCCCCTAAAGTCTGATCCCGGGGTTGGGGGACACGTACCTGCGGTACATGTCCCCTATCGTTTCACGAACGGCTGGCGCTTCCACATCACCAGCGAGCGCCACAGCCACTCGAACGGGCCGTAGTGGAACCGCGCCAGCCAGGGCCTGCTCCACAGCAGGATGAAGGCCCACACGCCGAGCACCACCCAGTACAGCTCCGCCCGCTCGAGCTGGCCATAGAGCCCCAGGCCGTAGCCGCAGAACACGAACGAGGTGATGATCGAGGTCATCAGGTAGTTGCTGAAGGCCATCCGGCCGGCGGCCTCCAGCCGGTTCATCAGCCCCTTCAGCGCGCCCGCCCGCACGACCAGCATCAGCAGGCTGGCGTGGGCCAGGGCGATGAACGGCCGGGGCCCCGCGCCGAGCACCTCGAACCAGTGCCGCTGCACCGGCTCGAAGTCGACCCGCACCATCGACCAGGCCAGCCAGGCGGTCAGCGGCGCCCCGACCAGATAGCCGATCGCGATCAGCGCGCCATAGGCCCGGCTGGACCAGCCCAGGGTGAAGAACCCGGTCCGGAACAGCCCGGCGCCGATCAGCATCTGGCCGACCGCCTCGGGGATCTCCTCGACCGGCATGAACTGGCTCTGGACGATCCAGGCGGCCTGGCCGCGGGCCTGCAGCGCCTCGAGGAAGCCGCCGCGCATCAGCCGGACCTCCTCCTCGCCCATGGCGCGCGGCGCGTTGAGCAGCAGCTGCACCTCGTTCCACAGCGAGATCTGGGAGGCGTCGGTCGTGCCCGCGGCCATCGCCGCCTGGATGGCCTTGAGGTAGCTGATCTCGGCGAAATCCTTGGCCAGCAGCGCGACCAGCACGGCCGCGCCGAGGCCGATCAGCGCCTTCGGCCCGAGCCGCCGCAGCGGGAAGATCAGCGCCCCGGCGATGGCGTAGGTCACCAGGATGTCGCCGAAGAACAGGAAGTAGGCGTGGATCATGCCGATGACGAACAGCCACCAGACCCGGCGGTAGTGGGTCGCCGCGGGCCCTGGCCTGCGCCCCTCGGCCCGGTCGGCGATCAGCAGCATGCTGGCCCCGAACAGCATGGTGAACAGGCCGCGCATCTTGCCGTCGGTCAGGACGAAGTTGATCGCCCAGGCCCACAGGTTGGCCCCCTCGTGGCCGCCCCAGTAGGTCGGGCTGATATAGGCGAAGGTCGGCAGGCCCATGCCGACGATGTTCATCAGCAGGATGCCCAGCACGGCGAAGCCGCGCACGGCGTCGATCGACTGGTAGCGTTCGGTAGCGGTGGTCACGGCGCGCCTCCCCCGGCGATAGTGAGAGGGAGGGTGAACAGCGGTCGGCGGAAGTCAATCCGCCGGAAGGTCAGACCCCGAGGATCCAGCCCTCTTCGCCCTCGACCACCGCCCGCTCGTCGTCGCTGACGGCGGCCTTCGGGCCGAAGGCGGCCGCCAGGTCGCCGGCCTCGTCGAGTCGGAGGAAATGCTCGCACAGGGCGCGCACCTGGGCCCGGTCGGGCACCTCGCCCGGTTCGGGCTTTGGTTCGGCCAGCGGCGGATAGACCTCGGCGAAGACCGCCTCCAGCCCGTCGACATCGGCCGGCGTCAGGGTCTTCCAGCCGGTCTGGAACGGCCAGACCCTGCCCCGGTCACCCAGCTGGTCGGCCAGCGCCTTGACCCGCGGGATGCCGACGATGGCCTGGCTGCCGACCGTGCCGTTGCCGAACACCTGCCAGACGGTCTTGGCCCCGGCCTTGCCCTTGCCCTGGGTCAGTTTCTCGGCGCGCCGCAGTTGCGGCGGCAGGCCGTCGGGGAGGGCGGTGGGCTTGGTCGTCGCCAGCCAGCGCTGCGCGTCGTTGGCCGGGCAGCCCCAGAACGGCCAGGCCTGGTCGGTCATCAGCCGGTTCATCTTGGCGGCCACGGCGAAGCGGTTGTTCACGTTGCTCGCCTTGTCGACGACGTTGGCGGCCAGGAAGGCCCACAGGCCGCTCCAGTCCGGCGACTTCAGGGCCAGGGCCTTCGCCGTGCCTTCCGGGTAGCCGAGCGGGAAGTCGAACCCGACCAGCGCCCGTTCATTGCGGCGGCGCAGGTCGGCGAGCACCTCGCCGAGCATCTTCATAGCCTCGTCGCGGGTCGCCGGGTTGAAGGCCTCGAACGTCGGGCGGAAGCGGATATCGCGCTTGATGACGCCGATCCAGATGGAGTCCTTGCCCGTCCGCGGCGCGGCGGCGGCGCTCCAGTCGACCATCACATAGGCGCTGAACAGGCGCGACACGGGCTCACTCCTCCAAGGATTGGCCGGGCTTTTAGCGGTCGGGGCCCCCGGGAGGAAGCGCGGGCTTCAAATTCCCCGCGTTCGTGATAATCGGACGGTCCGTCCACGGAGCAGGGTCATGAACAAGTTCGCCGTTGTCGTTTCGGTCGCCGCGCTCGCCCTGTCGGCCTGTGGCCAGAAGCCCGCCGCCGACGGCGACCTCAAGTCCGCCAAGGCGCGCGCCCTGATCATCCCGCCGGGACCGACCGGCCCGGTGTTGTCGACCACCGGCACCGTGGTCGCCGTCGACGGCCGGACGGTCACCCTGGACCATGAAGCCGTCGAGGGCCTCGCCGCCGGCCGCACGAGCTTCCGCACCTGGGCCGACGTGATCGCCGGTTCGCCCGGTGAACCCGGCGCCCGCGTCACGGCGAAGATCCAGAAGCTCGGCGACGGCTGGGCGGTGGTGGAGATGACCGGGCGGTGACAGCCCGGGGACATGCACTTCAGTGCGTGTCCCCATCAGCTTGAAGCTGCAGGGGACACGTACCGAAGGCGGTACATGTCCCCGTGCACCCGAACCGTCAGCCCAGCTTCACCAGCATCTTGCCGGTGTTCTCGCCCTTGAACAGCTTGAGGAAGGCGCCGGGCGCGTTCTCGATGCCCTCGTCGACCGTTTCGGTCCACTTCAGCTTGCCGTCGCTGATCCAGCCGGACATGTCCTGCAGGAACTGCGGCAGGTGCTCGAAGTGGTTGGAGACGATGAAGCCCTCAAGCTTCAGGCTCTTGCCCACGGCCATGATCAGGTTCTTCACGCCGTACATCTCGCCGGTCGCGTTGTACTGGCTGATCATGCCGCACAGCGCGAAGCGGGCGAACGGACGGGCGGCGGCAAGGGCCGCGTCCATGTGGGCCCCGCCGACGTTCTCGAAATAGACGTCGATACCGGTCGGGGCCGCGCGCATCAGGGCCGCGGTCAGGTCCGTCTCGGCCTTGTAGTCGATCACCTCGTCGCAGCCGATCGACTTGAGGAAGGCGACCTTGTCGGCCCCGCCGGCCGAGCCGATGACCTTGTGGCCCTTGATCCTGGCGATCTGGCAGACGACCGAGCCCACCGCGCCCGCGGCGCCGGACACGAACACCACGTCGCCGTCCTTCAGGGCGGCGATCTTCAGCAGGCCGACCCACGCCGTCATGCCGGGCATGCCGGCGACACCCAGGAAGGTCTGCGGCGGCAGGCCGAAGGTGTTCAGCTTCTGCACCGCGCCGGCCGGGGCGTTGAAGGCCTCGCGCCAGCCGAACATGCTCTGGACCAGGTCGCCGACCTTGAGGGACGGGTCATTGGACGCGATCACCTCGCCCACCGCGCCGCCCTGCATGGCTTCACCCAGCTGGAACGGCGGGCTGTAGCTCTTCACGTCGTTCATGCGGCCGCGCATGTAGGGATCGACGGTCATCCAGCTGTTGCGCACCTGGACCTCGCCGGGGCCGGGCGCCGGCAGCTCCACCGTGGCCAGTTCGAAGTTGTCGGCCGTGGGGGTCCCGACAGGGCGACTCTTCAGACGGATCTCGCGCGACACGGTCATGGGGTTCCTCCCGCTTTACGGTGTAATTTCAAACAGGCGTTTAGCCCGTTTCCTCACCTCGCGGAAGGCGTCGAAGCGCGCTAGAACCGCCTCATGGAAAAGGTACTCAAGGCCGGAGTGGTCGGGTCGGGCGTGTTCGGCGGCTTCCACGCGCGCAAATACGCGGAGATGGACGGGGTCGAACTGGCCGGCATCTTCGACATTCATCCCGAGCGCTGCTTCGCGATGGCCGAGCAGCACGGGGTCGAGGCCTGGGGCGACCTCGACGACCTGCTGGCTGTCTGCGACATCGTCACGGTCGCCTCGCCGGCCACCACCCACGCCGCCGCCGCCCTGGCCTGTCTCCGGGCCGGCAAGCCCGTCTACGTCGAGAAACCCCTGGCGACGACGCTCGATGACGCGGACAGCCTCATCGCCGAGGCGAGCAAGCGCGGCCTGGTGCTGGCCTGCGGCCATCAGGAGCGGGTCGTCTCGCGGGCGATGGGTCTGCTCGACATTCCCGAGAAGCCCCTGCTGCTGGAGGCCGTGCGCAAGGGCACGCCGTCGATCCGCAGCCAGGACGTCTCGGTGGTGCTCGACCTGATGATCCATGACATCGATCTGGCCCTGTCGCTGACCGACGCCGAGCCCCTGGCCGTTGAGGCCGAGGGCGACGGGGACGCGATCCGGGCCGAGGCGACCTTCGGCGACGGCTTCACCGCCATTTTCACGGCCGCCCGCAACGCCACGGCCCGCGAGCGGACCATGCGCATCGTCTATCCGTCCGGCGTGCTGGAGATCGACTTCGTCACCCGCGCCTTCTCCAACGGCACCCCGTTTCCGTTGAACGAGGCCTTCACCGAGACTCCGGCTGGTCGCGACCCGCTGGGAACCAGCGTCGCCGGCTTCGTCGCCGCGGTGCGGGGGGCGGCGCCGAGGCCGTTCGTCACCGGCGAGGAAGCGGCGAGGGCGCTGGACCTCGCGCTGGCGGTGGAGCAGGCGGCGGGCTTCTGACGACCGTCGGAACCTGTCAGGGCTTTCGCCCCGCGGGCGACCGCCCCGGCGTTTGACCAGGCCCACCGGCGGATCGGGCCGCTCGACAAGGAAAGGTTCTCGGCGATGAGCGGACTGACCATCTGGACCTACGACTGGGCCCCCGAGGGACCCCGAGGGTTCGTGCGGGATCTCAGGTTGCGCTGGGCCTGCGAGGAGGCCGGCCTCGACTACAGGGTCCAGACAATCCCGTTCGAGGGCCGCGAGACCAATCATCTTGACCGTCAACCGTTCGGCCAGGTTCCCTTCCTGACCGACGGGGACCTGGAGGTCTTCGAAAGCGGGGCCGGGCTGCTGCATCTGGCGCGCAAGAGCGACAGGCTGATGCCGCAGGATCCGGCGGGGGAGGCGGCGACGCTGCAATGGACCGTTGCGGCGCTCAATTCGGTCGAGATGGTCACCGTCCCCTGGTGGTTCCTGAACATCTGCGGCGACGAGGTCAATGGTCTTACAGGATGGATGAGCCAGCGCCTCGATCACCTCGAGAGGGTGCTGGGTGAGCGGGAATGGCTCGCGGCGGACCGGTTCACTGTGGCGGATCTGCTGATGGCGGACGTGCTGCGCGTTCCGAAGGTCCGCGCCTTCGGCGACAGGCCGGCGACCGAGGCCTATGTCGCCCGGATCACCGCCCGCCCCGCCTTCCGGAAGGCCCACGCCGACCAGATGGCGCTGTTCGAGGCGGCGGACGCTGGCAGGGCGGGTTGAAGGGCGGGCCCGCCAACATCCTGGTGCGGCTCCGGCGACCTGCACCGGCGTTCGCAACAAGATGACTTGGAATTTCGTCCGCCGGGCGGCCATAGTCCGCCCGCCACGGAGCTGATTGCATGACCACCGCCTACGACTACGACTTCACCGCCATCGACGGCTCTGCCCTGCCGATGACGACCTTCCGGGACAAGGTGGTGCTGGTGGTCAATGTGGCCAGCAAGTGCGGCCTGACCCCGCAGTATGACGGCCTGGAGCAACTCTATCGCGACCATCGCGACCAGGGGCTGGTGGTGCTGGGCGTGCCCTGCAACCAGTTCGCCGGCCAGGAGCCGGGGACCGAAGGCGAGATCGCCGAGTTCTGCCGCACCAACTTCGGCGTCGATTTCCCGATGACCGGCAAGGTCGACGTGAAGGGCGACGACGCCCACCCGTTCTACAAGTGGGCCGTCTCGCAGGTCGGCGAGCAGATCAACGGCGCTTTGGCCGAGCGGGGTGGTGGCGCTCCAGCCGGTGGCTTCATGAAGA
>DAORNX010000100.1:0-7319 GCA_035441225.1 Caulobacter sp. | reverse complement strand
CTCCGCCTTCGCGCAGCAGCGGCTCAAACACCTGGTCGGCCAGCGGCCCGGCCACGGCCGCCCCGATCATCAGGCCCAGAAGACTGGCGCTGAAGGCCCAGCCGGCCTCGGGTTTCGACAGGCCCAGCGCCGGGATCATCTTCGGCGCGGCCACGCCCATCGAGGCGATGTCGAATCCCTCGAGCATCGCCGCCAGCAGGCACAGGCCGATGGCCGGCAGGGCCGATCCTCCGGTCAGACGGGTGGTGGTCATGGCGCTCCCCCAGAGCGTGACAGACAGGTGAGCCTGGAACAGAATCAGGCCGGCGCGAAGCGTTCCTGCAGCTGTTTCGCCAGCAAGCGCGGCGCGCTGCGGTCATCGGGCATCATGGCGTTGGACGCCGCCAGAACGGCGATGCCGCGCGCCGGGGCGACGAGAGCCACCATGTGCCACATGGTGTTGGAGCCCTCGTGGGCGAGGACAGGTCCGCGCGCCCATGGGCGGTCGGTGCGCACGCCCCAGCCCAGCGCATAGTCGGCGCCGGCCGGCGGCGTCGTCAGGTGGGCGATGGTCTCCGGCTTCAGCAGATCGCCGCCTCCGGTCAGGAACAGGCGGATGAACTTCGCATAGTCGGTCAGCGACATATGCGCGGTCCCGGCCGGACCCAGGGCGGGCGGGTTGTCGGAGATCCCGGACGGGTCGACGGGCAGCAGGCCGCCAACGCCCAGCGGCAGCCGGCGGTGCCCCCGGGGCTGGTCGCCTGTCGGTGCGCCGAAGCCGGCGGTGGTCATGCCCAGCGGCTTGAACAGCCGTTGCGTGATCGCCGCCTCCCAGCTGGTCTTCACGATCCGCTCGATCGCCGCGCCGACGAGGACGAAGTTCAGGTTGGCGTATTCGAACTGCCCGGGCCTGCCCGCCGGCGGGGCCGCGAGGACCTTCGCCGCGAGGGCTGTCCGCTGCTCGGTCACCGGATTGGTCGCCTTCTGCGACGCGATCAGCCAGGCCGTGTCGATGGCGCCGTGATCGGTCGCGCCCGCGCGATGGCTCATCAGCTGTTCGATGGTCGTGGCCGACCAGGCCGGATCAGGCGTCAGATCCGGAAACAGCTGCGGCAGGGTCGCGCCCCACCGCGCCTGACCCGCCTCGACCAGCCGTCCATAGAGGGCCGCTGTCATGGCCTTGGTGTTGGACCCGAGATGCCAGACGTCATTGCCGGTCACGCGACCGGGCGCATCCATCCGCCGAACGCCGGCCGCTTCGAGGAACGGCAGGCCGTCGGCGGTGACCACCGCGCCGGCCAGCGCTGGAACGCCGGTCTCGTCGACGATCCGCTGCAGCGACCCTGCCGGCGCCGTCGACTCGGCCCTGGCGCAGCCGGCGGCCGCGATCGCCGGAAGGGCGGCCAGAAGTTCGCGGCGAAGAAGGCTCATCGTTGATCCTCACCAGACCCTGGGCTGCTATCGAACAACGACCGCCGCCGGAGGCAAGTGACGTTTCCGCAACCCGCGCCGGTCCGCTAGGCTCGCCCGATGAGCAGTCCCGAACAGGCGCCCTGGTGGCGCGGCGCGAGCGTCTACCAGATCTACGTCCGCAGCTTCTGCGACTCCAACGGCGACGGCCAGGGCGACCTGCCGGGCGTGCTGGCGAAGCTCGACTATCTGGCCGACCTCGGGATCGACGCGATCTGGCTGTCGCCGATCCATCCGTCGCCGAACCGCGACTGGGGCTATGACGTGGCGGACTATGAGGGCGTCCATCCCGACTACGGGACGATGGCCGACGTCGAGGCGTTGCTGGCGGCGGCGCACGCGCGCGGCATCCGGGTGATCCTCGACGAGGTGCTGGCCCATACCTCGGACGAACACGCCTGGTTCCGCGACAGCCTCAAGGGCGGCGACAGGGCCGACTGGTACGTCTGGGCCGATCTGAAACCGGACGGGACGGCGCCGAACAACTGGCTCAGCGCCTTCGGCGGGCCGGCCTGGGCCTACCAGCCGCTGCGCCGCAAGGCCTATCACCACAAGTTCCTGCGCCAGCAGCCAAAGCTCAACTGGCGCAACCCCGACGCCCGGGCCGCAGCCCTGGCCGTGCTCGACCACTGGCTGACCATGGGCGTCGACGGCTTCCGGCTCGACGTCGCCAACGCCTATCTCCACGACGCGGCCCTGACCGACAATCCGGTCGAGACCAGCGACGCCGGCTGGCGCTGGAGCGCGGCGGCGAACTTCCAGAAGCACTGGAACGACGCCAATCTGGTGGAAAATATCGAGGCCCTGGCGGACGTGCGCCGCACGGTCGAGCGGCATGCCGACCGCTTCGTGTTCGGCGAGTTCTCCGAGGAGGCCGGGCGCTGCGGCGGCTTCGCGAGCGCGGCCGAGGGCCTGCATGCCGGCTACAGCTTCCCGCTGCTGCACGCGCGCAAGCTGGGTCCCGACTTCATCCGCCGGCATTTCGAACTGCTGGCGGAGCATCCGGAGCACTGGCCTTGCGTGTCGTTCTGCAATCACGATGTGCCGCGCACGGCCAGCCGGTTCGGCGACGCCTCGCCGGCGCTGGCGAAGCTGTTGCTGGCCCTGCTGCTGGCGCTCAGGGGCACGGTGCTGCTCTACCAGGGCGAGGAGCTCGGCCTGCCCGAGGCGGACCTGACCCGCGAGCAGCTGCGCGACCCGGTCGGCGATCTCTACTGGCCGGCGCACAAGGGCCGCGACGGCTGCAGGACGCCGATGCCGTGGTCTTCGGGCCGCAACCTGGGTTTCTCCAACGGAACACCCTGGCTGCCGGCCGCGCCGGAGCATGCCGGGCTGACGGTCGAGGCCCAGGCGGCCGATGATGGTTCAACGCTGAACTTTACCCGCGCCCTGTTGAAGGCGCGCAAGGCCAGCCCGGCCCTCCGGCTGGGCGAGATCCGGTTTCTCGACCTGCCGGCGCCCCTGCTGGGATTTGACCGCATCTACCGCGACGAGCGGGTGCGCTGTCTGTTCAACATGAGCGATGCGCCCGTCGCGGCCGAGGCGGCCGGCGAGACGCTGGTCCAGACCGGCGACATCGGCGGCGGCCTGTTCGGGCCCTACGCGGCGCGGATCGGCGCCCTCTAACACCGCCATCCTTCCTCTCCCCGAGGGAGAGGTGGCCCGGCGGAGCCGGGTCGGAGAGGGAGGAGCTCCTTGGTTGAAATCCTTCACCGACACCGGCGCATCCCTCTCCACCAGCCTCCGGCTGGTCCCCCTCTCCCTCCGGGAGAGGAAAGTGGGTTGGCGGGATCAGGGGCGCCCCTCTACTCTCCCCCGCAACAAGGATCGGGGAGGATCGCATGAAGACCTGGGCGAAAGTCGCGCTGGCGGGCGTGGGCGTGGCGGCGTTGCTTGGCGGGGTGGTGGCGGTGCGCACCGCGACCTTCAAGCCGGCCACCCAGGTCGATCTGTCGGCCGTGAAGATCGCGGCCGCGACGCCGGTCGACCAGGCCCAGGCCGCCCTGCACCTGTCGCAGGCGATCCGGATCCTGACCATCAGCCACCAGAACAAGGCCGAGAACGACTGGGCCGAATGGGACCGGCTGCATGCCTGGCTGGCGACGACCTATCCGGCCGCCCACGCCGCCATGACCCGCGAGATCCTGCCCAACAAGGCGCTGGTCTACACCTGGCAGGGCTCTGACCCGAGCCTCGCGCCAATCATCCTCATGGGTCACCAGGACGTCGTGCCGGTGACCGCCGGCACCGAAGCCGACTGGAAGCACCCGCCGTTCGCCGGCGAGATCGCCGAGGGCGCGGTCTGGGGCCGCGGCTCGATCGACGACAAGGGCACCCTGGTGATGATGTTCGAGGCCGCCGAGGCGATGGCGGCGAAGGGCTTCAAGCCGAAACGCACGGTGATCTTCGTCAGCGGCCAGGACGAGGAGGCCGGCGGCACGGGGGCCCAGGCCGCCGCGGCCCTGCTCAAGTCGCGCGGAGTCAAGGCGCTGTTCGTGCTCGACGAGGGCATGGCCGTGGTGCGCGACTTCCCGATGGTCGGCCGGCCGGTGGCGGTCGTCGGCCTCGGCGAGAAGGGCTATGCGACGCTGAAGATCGTCGCCCCGGCGACCGGCGGCCATTCGTCGGCCCCGCCGAAGGCGACCGGGGTCGAGACCCTGGCCAAGGCGGTCCTGGCGGTCACCTCCCACCCCTTTCCGATGAAGTTCGAGGGTCCCGGCGCCGACATGATCCGGGCCATCGCCCCCTATGCCGGCGGCGTGGTCAAGATGGCCGCGGCCAACAGCTGGCTGTTCGCGCCCGTGCTGATCGGCGAGCTGTCCAAGAGCCCGGCCAGCGCCGCGACGCTGCACACCACCATCGCCCCGACCATGCTCAAGGGCAGTCCGAAGGAGAACGTGCTGCCGCAGGACGCCACCGCCTGGATCAACTACCGCATCGCGCCCGGCCAGACCGCCGAGGAGGTGATGGCCCGGGCCCGCGAGGTGACCCGGGGCCTGGATGTGCAGCTGTCGTGGGAAGGCGGCCGGGCGATCGACCCCTCGCCGGTGTCCTCGACCACCTCCGACGGCTGGAAGATCCTCGCGGCCCTGGCCTCGGACGGCGGGACGATCCCGGTCGCCCCGGGCCTGGTCACGGCCGGCACCGACAGCCGCTACATGACCGGCGTGGCCCAGGACGTCTATCGCTTCGCCCCGATGCATGCCTCGCTGAACGAGTTCGGCATGATCCACGGCACCAACGAGCACATGTCGCTGGAGAACCTCAAGCGGATGACCGACTTCTACACCCGTCTGATCGCGACGGCGGCGGGGTAGCATGGCTCCTTCTCCCCTTGCGGGAGAAGGTGTCAGGCGGAGCCTGACGGATGAGGGGTCGCGCGATCTGTTTCGACCTGGCCTGCCCATGAATTGATGCGGCTCAATGCATCGACCCCTCATCCGGCCTGCCCTGCGGGCCACCTTCTCCCGCAAGGGGAGAAGGGGTAGGAAGAACCATGCCCGACGACGCTTCGAAACCCGCCGCCAAGGCCAGGACCCCGCCGATGAAGTTCGGCGAGGGCTGGCTGCGAGACTGCTGGTATTTCGCCTGCCAGGCCCATGAACTGAAGCCGGGCAGGCTGCAGCGGTTCGAACTGCTGGGCGAGCCGGTGCTGCTCGGCCGGCGGCGGGACGGGGCGGTCTACGCGCTGAAGGATATCTGCCCGCACCGCGCCGCGCCGCTGTCGGCGGGCAAGCTCGTGGCCGAGACGGGCGGCGGCGAGAGCGTCGAATGCCCGTATCACGGCTGGCGCTTCGGCACGGACGGCGGCTGCGCGGCGATCCCGTCTCTGGTCGAGAGCCAGGACCTCGACATCAGCCGGATCCGCGTGCGCCGCTATGCGGCGGCCGAGAGCCAGGGGATGGTGTTCGTCTGGTTCTCGTCCGACCCGCGCTTCGGCATGGACAGCGGCGACGCCCCCGACAGCCCTCCACCCCTGTTTCCCGGCGCCGTCGGCCGACCGGCGATCGTCGACCACATGGATTTCGACACCCATATGGACCACGCCATCGTCGGGCTGATGGACCCGACGCACGCGCCCTATGTCCACGCCGCCTGGTGGGCCCGGTCGGCCCGACGGATGAAGGACAAGGCCAAGGTGTTCGAACCCTCGCCGGAGGGGTTCGTGATGACCCGCCACGCGACCTCGTCGGCCAACCGCATCTACGCCATCCTGGGCGGCCAGCCGCAGACCGAGATCACCTTCCGCCTGCCCGGCTATCGCTGGGAGCATATCCAGGTCGGCCGCTTCCAGGTGCTGGCCCTGACCTGCCTGACGCCGATCACAGAGACGAAAACGCGACTGACCCAGCTGATGTGGTCGGACCACCCGGCCATGATGCTGCGGTGGCTGATCGCCCCGTTCATGCGCAAGTTCATCCACCAGGACGGCGACATGGTGAACCTGCAGAACATGGGGCTGAAGTACGACCCGTCGCTGCTGTGGATCGACGACGCCGACACCCAGGCCAAATGGTACCAGCAGCTCAAGCGGGAATGGGCGGCCAGCCGCGCCGAGGGCCGGCCGTTCGTCAATCCGGTCAAGCCCGCGACACTGCGGTGGATCAGTTGACCGACGCCCTGGCCGCCAGCCTGGAACTGGTCGCCGACCGCTGCGGCGATCCCACGCCGCTGGTCTACGAGCGGCTGTTCGCCCAGCAGCCCGGGATGCGGGAACTGTTCGTCGGCGACCCGGCGGGCGCGGCCCGGGGCCATATGCTGCAGATGGTCCTCGACACCCTGACCGGCATGGCCGACGGCGAGGCCTGGCCGGCCAACATGATCCGGGCCGAGCGGATCAACCACGACCAGATCGGCGTGCCGTTCGACGTGTTCGCGACCTTCTTCTCCGTGGTCCACGAGACCTTTCGCGAAGCCGGCGGCGAGGCCTGGACACCGGACATGGAAGCGGCGTGGACCGGCGTGCTGGCGCGCGCGGCGGGCTGCTAGCCAGGCCGGCTGTCGGTGGACGGCGCGGCCGCGGCGAGGTCCAGCCGATCGCGTGGCAGCGCCTCGGGATGCTCGGCCTTGAGGAAGGCGATCATCTGTTCGCGCACCAGACAGCGCAGGTCGAAGGTCTGTGGCGCATTGCGCCCGCCGGCCAGGCAACGGACTTCCATGACCCGCTCGCGCAAATCCGTCACCTGCAGCGCGACCACCTTGCCGTCCCACAGCGGCGTCGACCTTACGATCGCTTCCAGCCTGGCCCGCATCGCCTCGACCGGGGCGGCGTAGTCGACATACAGCATGACCGTTCCGATCAGGGCCGCAGAATCGCGGGTCCAGTTCTGGAACGGCGTCTGGATGAAGTAGGTCAGCGGCAACACCATCCGGCGCAGGTCCCACAGCCGCACGGCCACGAAGGTGGCGCTGATCTCCTCGACCCAGCCCCATTCGCCTTCGACAATGACCGCATCGTCGATGCGGATCGGCTGGGTCAGGGCGATCTGCAGGCCGGCGATCAGGTTGGTCAGCAGCGGCTGCAGCGCCAGGCCGACGATGATCCCGGCCGCGCCGCCCGCCGCCAGCAGGCTGACGCCCCACTGCCGCACGCCGCTGATGGTCATCAGCGCCATGGCCACGGTGACAAGGACGATGATCGTCGCGCCCACCCGGCGAAGGATGCGCACCTGGGTCACATGCTTGCGGGCGAGGAGGTTGTCTTCCACGTCCAGCCGCAGCCCGCGCATGTAGAGGGTCGCGGCGATGTCGAGGGCCACCATCGAGATCCAGCCGACCAGAACGATGATCGCGATCAGCATGCCATGCTGGAACAGCGCCGCCTGGGCCGGCGACAACGGCGCGGCCGGCGCGGCGGTGGCCAGGGCGAT
>DAORNX010000099.1:0-7331 GCA_035441225.1 Caulobacter sp. | reverse complement strand
TCGTAGAAGATCAGGGTGGCGTGGACGTCGGCCACCTCGGCGAGGAAGGTTCGCCGCGCGCCGCCCTTCGGCGGCGGGAAGCCCGCGAACAGGAACCGGTCCGTCGGCAGGCCCGCCAGGGACAGGGCCGCCAGCGCCGCCGAGGGACCGGGGATCGGGAACACGCGGTGGCCGGCGGCGATGACGTCCTTCACCAGCCGGAAGCCGGGGTCGGACACCAGCGGCGTGCCGGCGTCGGACACCAGCGCCACGCTCTGGCCCTGCGCCAGCGCGGCCAGGATTCTCGGCCAGGCGCGCCCGGCGACGTGCTCGTCATAGCGCAGCATGGTCTTGGAAATACCGTAGGCGGCCAGCAGCTTGCCGGTCACCCGGGTGTCCTCGGCCAGCAGCAGGTCGCAGCCGGCCAGCACGTCCAGCGCCCGCAGGGTGATGTCCCGCAGGTTGCCGATCGGCGTCGCCACGACATAGAGGCCGGGCTCCAGCGGAACCTCTGACAGCGACGGCGGCGGCGGGTGGCGGGACAAGGTGACCTCCGGTCGGCGCGAGAGCGCCTTGCCCGACCGCGTCCGTCAAGGGATAGAAGACGGCAACCAAGAGAGGAAGCGCCGTGAAGAAGCTCGTCGTCTGGTTCGTGCTGCTCGCCGTCGTCGCCGTCGTGGCCGTGGTCGCCTACTGGCAGGTCGATCTGCGCTGGCGGCCCAGGACCATCACGAAGCATCAGGCCGAGATCGCGAAGATCCTCGACGGAGCCGGCTGGGTCTCGCCCGGACTGACCGGTCCGAAGCTCTACATGATCGGCTTCCGGTCCTGCCCCAACTGCATCCAGGCCAAGGCGCAGCTGCTGCCGGCGCTACAGAAGGCCGGGGTCGACACGCGGGTGATCATGTTCGCCCGCCGCGACGTCAACGGCCTGGCCCAGTCGACGCCGGCGGAACGGGCGACGGTGGCCGAGCTGTGGCTCAACCGCAGCTGGGCCCTGATGGACCGCTGGGACAAGGCGCCGATCGCGGCCTGGACGGCCGAGGGCCTGCCCCCGGCCGACGGCGACATGGCGCGCACCGCGGTGATCGATGCGGGGCGCGGCATGGTCGACCAGTTGATTCCCCTGCTGAAGGACAACGGCATCGGCTTCGGCACGCCGGTGCTGATCTGGTGGTCGAGCGACGGCGTGATGCACGGCTGCTCCTGCGGCAGCCCGGCGAGCTACCGCTTCGTGCTGAAGGACCTGGGCGCCGGCTAGAGCGCGTTGCGATGCGCGGGAACCGGCGATCGGCAAGCGCGCGACACTGAAAGATCTCGAGCGGCCGATTGGGGGGCATCCAATCGGACCCCCGTGCTACAGCGGCGCGAACTTCGCCGTGAAGTGGCGCATGGCGGCGGGCTGCCAGATGATGCGCATGCCGCGCAGGCTGTCCTTGCGGGCCACGATTTCCTCGAACACCTCAACGATGTAGTCGGCGTGGCTCTGGGTGTAGACGCGGCGCGGGAAGGCCATCCGGACCAGGTCCATCGGCGCTTCCACCTCGGTCCCGTCGGGCCTCAGGCCGAACATCACCGTGCCGATCTCGCAGGAGCGGACGCCGCCCTCGACGTACATCGCCACCGCCAGCGCCTGGCCGGGGTACTGCGACGGCGGGATGTGCGGCAGCATGTTGCGGGCGTCGATGAACACCGCGTGGCCGCCGGTCGGCCGGACGGTCGGCACCCCCATCGCCTCCAGCCGCTCGCCGATATAGGCCATGCTGCGCAGGCGGTAGCGCAGGTAGTCCTCGTCGATAATCTCGGTCAGGCCCTGGGCGATGGCGTCGAGATCCCGGCCGGCCAGGCCGCCGTAGGTCGGGAAGCCCTCGGTCAGGATCAGCCGGTTGCGCGCGGCCTGGGCCAGGTCGTCGTCGTTCAGCGCCAGCCAGCCGCCGATGTTGGCGAAGGCGTCCTTCTTGGCCGACATGGTCATGCCGTCGGCCATGGCGAACATGTCGCCGACGATGTCCTTGATCGAGCGGCCCTCCTGGCCGGTCTCGCGCATCTTGATGAAGTAGGCGTTCTCGGCGAAGCGGCAGCCGTCGATGATGAACGGCTTCCTGTGCGCATGGGCGATGCGCGCCACGGCGCGGATGTTGGCCAGGCTGACCGGCTGGCCGCCGCCGGCGTTGTTGGTCACCGTCAGCATGACGCAGGGAACCGCGTCGCCGTGCTCGGCCAGGAAGGCCTGCAGCCGGTCGAGGTCCATGTTGCCCTTGAACGGGTGGTCGCTGCGCGGATCGAGCCCTTCGGCGATGACCAGGTCGTGGCCTTCGGCGCCGGTCGATTCGATGTTGCCGCGCGTCGTGTCGAAATGGGTGTTGGACGGGATCATCCGGCCGGGCCCGCCGAGGATCGAGAACAGGATCGCCTCGGCCGCCCGGCCCTGGTGGGTCGGGATCACATGTTTGAACGGCATCAGCTGCTTCACCGCCGCCTCGAAGCGGAAGAAGGACGGGCTGCCGGCGTAGCTTTCGTCGCCCGACATGAGCGCCGCCTGCTGGCGGGCGCTCATGGCCGAGGTCCCGCTGTCGGTCAGCAGGTCGATCAGCACGTCGTCGGAGTGCAGGGCGAACAGGTTGTGGTCGGCCTCGGCGATCAGCTTCAGCCGTTCCTCGCGCGTCGTCATGCGGATCGGTTCGACCGCCTTGATGCGGAAGGGTTCAATGATGGTTTTCATGGGTGACTCGATATCCGTTGGGGCGCGACCCATTGAAGGCGAGGGCGCGCCGCGCTAACCGCTTTGGGGATGCCTTTATCCGTCCGCGCCGCCTACCGCGAGCGTCTTTCCCGGGGCGACATCAGGCCCGACGCGGCGCAGGAGCAGGCGCTGGTCGCGCTGTCGCGCCTCGAGGGCGACCTCAACGCCTTGTCGGAGCCGGGGTTCTCGTCGCTGTTCCGCAAGCCGAAGGGCGCGCGCGGCCTCTATCTCTGGGGACCGGTCGGCCGGGGCAAGTCCATGCTGATGGACCTGTTCTTCGACTCCGCCCCGGTGGCGAAGAAGCGCCGCACCCACTTCCACGTCTTCATGGCCGAGGTGCACGCCCACATCGACGCCTGGCGCAAGGGCGACGCGGCGGCCCGCAAGGCGCGCTTCGGCCAGTCGGGGCCTGCCCTCGGGCTGGCCTTTGGCCAGGCCCGGGGGGGCGACGATCCGATCCAGCCGACCGCCGAGCTGATCGCCGAGGACGCGCGTCTGCTCTGTTTCGACGAACTGCAGGTCACCGACATCGCCGATGCGATGATCCTGGGCCGGTTGTTCGAGGCGCTGTTCGCCCAGGGTGTGACCCTGGTCGCCACCTCCAACCGGCCGCCGGACGATCTCTACAAGGACGGCCTGAACCGCCAGCTGTTCCTGCCGTTCATCGCCATGCTCAAGGAGCGGCTGGAGGTGGTGGCCGTGCGGGGGCCGGTTGATTTCCGGCTCGACCGGCTGCGGGGAGCCCGGACCTGGCTGGCCCCGGCCGATCCGGACAACCAGCGGGAATTCGACCGGCTGTGGACCGACATGCTCGACGGCGCGCCCGAGCCCGGGGCCAGCCTGGAGGTTCTCGGCCGCCGGCTGCATCTGCCGAGAGCCAGCGGCGGCCTGCTGCGGGCGAGTTTCGCCAGCCTGTGCGAACACGCCCTGGGGCCGCAGGACTATCTGGCCATCGCCGACCGCTTCCACACGGTGTTCCTCGAGGACGTGCCGCGCCTGACGCCCGCCCGGCGGGACGCGGCGAAGCGGTTCAACACCCTGATCGACGCCCTCTACGAGGCGGGGGCCAAGCTGGTCGCCCTGGCCGCCGTCGAGCCGGAGGCGCTCTATCCGGAGGGCGACGGATCGTTCGAGTTCGAGCGCACCGTCTCCCGCCTGCAGGAAATGCGCTCCACCGACTGGCTCGAGCGGGTGCGGGACGAGACCTGAAAAACCCCTGCTCGCGTTGACACCCCCCGTTCGCGGCGTAAATAGCCCTGCAGCCAAGCAATCGTCGGGAACCAAATGACCGAAGCCTCGTCAGGGGTCCGTGAGCGGCCCCTTTCGCCCCACCTGCAGGTGTGGCGCTGGCATGTGACCATGCTGGGCTCCATTCTCCACCGCGCCTGCCTGATCGGCCTTTATGTCGGCGCGTTGATCCTCGTGGGGTGGGCTGTGGCCCTGGCGTCGGGTGAGGCGGCCTACGCCGCCTACGTCGGCCTGCTGGGATCGCCGCCCGGCAAGCTGGTCCTTCTGGGCCTGACCTTCGCCCTGTTCTTCACCGCCGCGAGCAGCCTGCGCCACCTGGTGTGGGACACCGGCCGGGGCTTCACGCCGAAGACCGCCGACATGATCACCATCGCCGGCATCGCCTTCGCCCTGGTCGCCACGGCGGTGGTCTGGGTCATCGCCGGCCAGACGGGAGGCCTGTCGTGACCGCTACCGGCGCCGGTTTCCGCACCCCCCTGTCACGCGCCCGCGGCCTCGGCTCGGCCAAGCACGGCGTGGGTCACTTCATCGCCGACCGGGTCACCGGCCTCGCCCTCATCCCGCTGTCGATCTGGGCCGCCTTCGCGGGGCTGAAGGCCGCCGCCGGCGGCTACGGGGCCGCCGTCGAATGGCTGGCCCATCCGGTCAACGCCGTGCTGCTCGCGCTGTTCCTGGTGACCGGCCTGGTCCACCTGCGGCTCGCCATCCAGGTGGTGATCGAGGACTACATCCCGGGCTTCGTGGCCAAGTCCGCGCTGCTCATCGCCAACTATCTCGTCTGCGTCCTCGGCGCCGCTCTGGGGGTCTTCGCCATCCTCAAGGTGGCCCTCTCCGGAGCCTTCTGATGCCGGCCTATGAATTCATCGACCACCGCTTCGACGTCGTGGTGGTGGGGGCCGGGGGCTCGGGCCTTCGCGCCGCCGTCGGCTGCGCCCAGGCCGGCCTGAAGACCGCCTGCGTAACCAAGGTCTTCCCGACCCGCTCGCACACCGTAGCCGCCCAGGGCGGCATCTCGGCGTCGCTGGGCAACATGGGCGAGGACGACTGGCGCTGGCACATGTACGACACCGTCAAGGGGTCGGACTGGCTGGGCGACCAGGACGCCATCGAATACCTGACCCGCAACGCCCCGGCCGCCGTGTACGAGCTCGAACACTGGGGCGTGCCCTTCTCGCGCACGCCGGAAGGCAAGATCTACCAGCGCGCCTTTGGCGGCATGACCCGCAACTACGGCGAGGCCCCGATCCAGCGGACCTGCGCGGCGGCCGACCGCACCGGCCACGCCATGCTGCACACGATGTACGGCCAGGCGCTGAGCAAGGACGTCGAGTTCTTCATCGAGTACTTCGCCCTCGACCTGATCATGGAAGACGGCGTCTGCATGGGCGTCACCGCCTGGAAGCTGGACGACGGCACCCTGCACCGGTTCCAGGCCCAGAAGACCGTGCTGGCCACCGGCGGCTACGGCCGCGCCTACCTGTCGGCGACCAGCGCCCACACCTGCACCGGCGATGGCGGCGGCATGGCCCTGCGCGCCGGCCTGCCGCTGCAGGACATGGAGTTCGTGCAGTTCCACCCGACCGGCATCTTCCCGGCCGGCTGCCTGATCACCGAGGGCGCCCGTGGCGAGGGCGGCTACCTGACCAATTCCGAGGGCGAGCGCTTCATGGAGCGCTATGCGCCGTCCGTGAAGGACCTGGCCCCGCGCGACATGGTCAGCCGCGCCATGACCATCGAGATCCGCGAGGGTCGCGGCGTGGGCCCGAACAAGGACCACATCTTCCTGCACCTGGATCATCTCGACCCCGCCGTGCTGCACGAGCGCCTGCCGGGCATTTCCGAGACGGCCAAGGTGTTCGCGGGCGTCGACGTGACCCGGGCCCCGATCCCGGTCCTGCCGACGGTCCACTACAACATGGGCGGCCTGCAGACGAACTATCACGGCGAGGTGGTGACCAAGACCGGCGACAACGCCGACACCATCGTTCCGGGCCTGATGGCCGTGGGCGAGGCCGCCTGCGTGTCGGTGCACGGGGCCAACCGCCTCGGTTCAAACAGCCTGATCGACCTGGTGGTGTTCGGCCGCGCGGTCGGCATGCGCTGCGCCGAGCAGCTCAAGCCGGGGGCGACCCAGCCGGAACTCAAGGCCGGCATGACCGACGGTCACCTGGCCCGCTTCGACCGCCTCCGCAACGCCGCCGGCCCGCGTCCCACGGCCGACCTGCGGCTGGAGATGCAGCGCGCCATGCAGGAGGACGCCGCCGTCTTCCGCACCGGCGAGTCGCTCAAGAGCGGAGTCGAGCGCGTCAACGCCGTGGTCGCCGCCCGCAAGGACATCGGTGTCAGCGACCGTGGCCTGGTCTGGAACAGCGACCTGATGGAGACGCTGGAGTTCGACAACCTCGTCTGCCAGGCCGCCGTCACCGTCGCCGGGGCCCTGAACCGCACCGAGAGCCGCGGCGCCCACGCCCGCGAGGACTTCCCCGACCGCGACGACGACCAGTGGATGAAGCACACCCTTGCCTGGTTCGACGACGCCAGCGGCAAGGTGGTCATCGATTACCGGCCGGTGCACAGCTACACGATGTCGAATGACATCGCCTACATCCCGCCCAAGGCGCGGGTTTACTGAGGACGGCATGGTTCAGCTCGCGCTTCCCAAGAACTCCCGCATCGGCAAGGGCCGTCACTACCCGGCGCCGCAGGGGGCCAAACGGGTCAAGACCTTCCGCATCTATCGCTACGATCCGGAAGGGTCGGAGAACCCGCGCTGGGACACCTATGACGTCGACGTCGACGCCTGCGGCCCGATGCTGCTGGACGTGCTGATCCACATCAAGAACACGGTCGACCCGACCCTGACCTTCCGCCGGTCCTGCCGCGAAGGCGTCTGCGGCTCCTGCGCGATGAACATCGGCGGCCGCAACACCCTGGCCTGCACGCACGGCTGGGAAGATGTCCCGGGCAAGGAAATCCAGATCTCGCCGCTGCCCAGCCAGCCGGTGGTCAAGGACCTGGTGCCCGACCTGACCCTGTTCTACGCCCAGTACGCGTCGATCGAGCCGTGGCTGCACACCGAGACCCCCGAGCCGCGCACCGAGTGGAAGCAGTCGGTCGAGGATCGTTCGAAGCTCGACGGGCTGTACGAGTGCATCCTCTGCGCCTGCTGCTCGACCTCCTGCCCCAGCTACTGGTGGAACGGCGAGAAATACCTCGGGCCGGCCACCCTGCTGCACGCCTACCGCTGGCTGATCGACAGCCGCGACGAGGCCACCGGCGAGCGGCTCGACGCGCTCGAGGACCCGTTCAAGCTCTATCGCTGCCACACGATCATGAACTGCGCCCAGGTCTGCCCCAAGGG
>DAORNX010000098.1:0-7338 GCA_035441225.1 Caulobacter sp. | reverse complement strand
CCCCGGCGTCGCGCCCGTATGTGCGCCGTCGCGCAGGACGGCCACGCCGTTGACCAGCACGTCGCGCACGCCGCCCTTCACGAAGGCCTCGGCCTCGCCGACCGTCTGGGCGCACAGGCCGACCGCCCCGCCGGCCACCTGCAGCCGGCCGAGGGTCGAGCATTTGTGGGTCTTGCCGTGCGCCCGCAGCCGGACGCCGGCCCGGTCGCAGCGGCTCTGCATGGTGGCCAGGTTGTGGTCGAGGGCCGAGCGCAGGACCACCAGCAGCGGCGTCTGGGGCGGGACGAAGCCGGCGATCATCAGACCTCTCCCGCCAGCACGCGGGCATAGAGGCCCGGATCGACATTGCCGCCCGACAGGACCAGGCCGGTGACCGCGCCCGCCGGTCGCACCTTGCCGGCCAGCAGGGCGGCCAGGCCGACACAGCCGCCGGGCTCGACCACCAGGGCCAGGGTTTCGAAGGCCAGCCGCATCGCCTCGGCCACCTCGGCGTCTGTGACCACGGCTACGTCGGCGACGGTCCGCCGCATGATTTCGAAAGTGATCTTCCCGGGCGTCGGAGTCTGCAGGGCGTCGCAGAGGGTGCGGGCTTCGGGGCTGTTGGTTTCGAAGACGCCCGACTTCAGCGACCGCGCCACGTCGTCGTAGCCTTCCGGCTCGACCCCCACCACCGCCGTGTCCGGCGACAGATGCTTCACCGCCAGGCTGACGCCCGAGAGCAGGCCGCCGCCGCCGAGCGGGGTGATCACGCAGTCGGGCGTCAGGCCCAGCGCCTTCGCCTGGCGCATGAGCTCGAGTCCCACCGTGCCCTGGCCCGCGACGATGTGCGGGTCGTCGTACGGCGGCACGATGGTCGAGCCCCGGGTGGCGGCGATCTCGGCCGCGATCGCCCCGCGGTCCTCGGTGTAGCGATTGTAGATGCGCACCTCGGCGCCATGGCCGCGCGTGGCCTCGACCTTCTTGGCCGGGGCGTCGTGCGGCATGACGATGATCGCCGGGACGCCCAGCAGCTTCGCGGCCAGGGCCACGCCCTGGGCGTGGTTGCCGGACGAGAAGGCCACCACCCCGCGCGCCCGCTCGTCCGGCGACAGCTGGACCAGCCGGTTGTAGGCGCCGCGGAACTTGAAGGCGCCGACCCGCTGCAGGGTCTCGGGCTTGATCAGCACCCGGCGGCCGAGGCGTTCGTTGAGGGCCGGGCTTTCCAGCAGCGGCGTCATCACTGCGACGCCCGCGATCCGGGCGGCGGCGGCTTCGATATCGGCGAAGGTCACGGTGCTCATGCGCCTGTCCTAGACCGATGCGACAAAAAGGGCGACGTTGGCGCGATCACATCCGGAGTCGATTTATGAACGCCCTGACCATCGACCGCGAAGGCTGGACCGCCGCCGGCGACGCGCTGCTGCACGACGCCATCGAACTGCGCCGCGCGATCCATCGCGAGCCGGAGCTGGGGCTGCATCTGCCGAAGACGACGGAGAAGGTGCTAAAGGCGCTCGAGGGGCTGCCGCTGGAGATCCGCCAGGGACCGTCGACCACCGGCGTGCTGGCCATCCTGCGCGGCTCGCCCAACGGCCGCACCGTGCTGCTGCGCGGCGACATGGACGCCCTGCCGCTGACCGAGGACACCGGCCTGGACTTCTCGTCAGGAACGCCCGGCGCGATGCACGCCTGCGGCCATGACACCCATGTGGCCATGCTGGCCGGTGCGGCGCGGGCCCTGTGCGCGAAGAAGGACCAGCTCGCCGGGACGGTGATGTTCATGTTCCAGCCCGGCGAGGAGGGCCACCACGGGGCCCGCTTCATGCTCGACGACGGGCTGATCGACCCGCTGCCCGACGCCGCCTTCGCGCTGCACATCTCGCCCAACATGCCGACCGGGGTGTTCGCCAGCCGGACGGGCGCTTTGCTGGCCTCGTCCGACGTGATCGAGATCCGCGTGCTCGGCGCCGGGGGCCACGCCTCGATGCCGCACGACGCCGTCGACCCGATCCCGGTCGCCTGCGAAATCGTCACCGCGCTTCAGACGATGGTCACCCGGACCATCTCGGTGTTCGACCCGGCCGTCATCACCATCGCCAACGTCGTCGCCGGCACGACCAACAACATCATCCCCGAGGACGCGCGCCTGAAGGGCACGCTGCGGACCCTGTCGGAGCGGGCGCGGGAGACGGCCCACGCCGGCATCCGTCGCGTCGCAGAACATGTCGCCGCCGCCCACGGCTGCACGGCCGAGGTGGAGATCATCCGCGGCTTCCCGGTCACCGTCTGCTCCGGCCGCGAGGTCGACCTCGCCGAGCGGACCGCCAAGGCCCTCTATGGCGAGGGCGCCTGGATGACCATGCCCAACCCGATGATGGGCGCCGAGGACTTCGCCTATGTGCTGCAGAAGGTTCCGGGCCTGATGGCCTTCCTGGGCGCCGCGCCCGTCGGGGTCGGCGGCGACTACCGGTCCTGCTGCGCGCTGCACTCCAACCGGATGACCCTCGACGAGCAGGTCATGGCGCGCGGCATCGCCATGCACTGCGCCTATGCCGAGGCGGTGCTGGCGGGCGCGCTGGCGGACTAGCCGCCCGAGTGCTGCTTGGCCAGGGTGTCCTGCACGGTGATGATCGCGGGCCCCAGGATCATCACGAACAGCACCGGCAGGAAGAACAGGATCATCGGCACGGTCAGCTTGGCCGGCAGGGCGGCGGCCGTCTTCTCGGCGGCCGACAGGCGCAGCTCGCGGTTTTCCTTGGACATCACCCGCAGCGCCGCGCCGAGCGGCGTGCCGTAGCGCTCGGCCTGGATCATCGCCGTGGCCACGGCCTTGATGCCCGGATGGTTGGTCCGCTTGGCCAGGCCCTCGTAGGCCTGGCGGCGCTCGGGCAGGTAGCTGAGCTCGGCGCTGACCAGGGTCAGTTCCTCGGCCAGCTCGATCGAGGTGCCGCCGATCTCCTGGCTGACCTTCTGGATCGCCGCCTCGATCGACATGCCGCTCTCGACGCAGATCAGCAGCAGGTCGAGCGAGTCGGGGAAGGCCGCGACGATCGATTCGCG
The DNA here is from genome assembly GCA_035441225.1 of Caulobacter sp. Classification (GTDB taxonomy): domain Bacteria; phylum Pseudomonadota; class Alphaproteobacteria; order Caulobacterales; family Caulobacteraceae; genus Caulobacter. Next base: position 4,299 of record DAORNX010000098.1, on the reverse strand, counting down.
CCGCTTCTGGGCCACGTTGCTGATGTAGACGTTGGGCGCGTAGTAGCCGAGCAGCAGGGCGCCGACGCAGATCGTCAGCCGGCTCATGCTCGGCAGGCCGAAGTCGTTGACCACGAACAGGTAGAAGGCCGCCGCCATGGCGAAGACGAACGGCATCAGGAAGCGGAAGAAGTAGAAGGCGCTGATCGGCCGCGGGCCGCGGAAGCCGGCCTGGGCCATCTTCTCCGCGACCTTGGGGTCCTCCAGCAGCCGCGACAGCTGCAGCCGGTCGACGACCTTCTTGTACAGCCCCTCGTCCGTCTGCCGCAGGCTGCCGCCCGAGGCGCGCTTGGCCATCTCCTCGCGCGACCGCCTGCGCAGCTCCTCGCGCCGGTTTGACACCGACTTGAGGCGGCTTTCGAGGCTCGAGGTGAACAGGATCGGCCGGACCAGGGTGACGATGGTGGCGAAGGCCACCACCGCGACGAAGCCCGTCAGCAGATTGTCGGGGTCGGTGAGGAACTGGACGAGATCCATCGGTCCGCCCTCAGAACTTGAAGTTGATCATCTTGCGCATCACGAAGATGCCAAGGCTCATCCAGAACACCGCGCCGAGCAGCATCAGGTGGCCGCGCGGGTCGGTGAACAGCGGCGCCATGTATTTGGGCGAGGTGATCGAGATCAGGGTGACCACGCCCGGCGGCAGGCTGCCGATGATGAACGACGAGGCGACCGCCTCCGACGACAGGGCCTTGATCTTCTCGCGCATCAGCTTGCGGCCGCGCAGCACGACCGACAGGTTGTTCAGCGCCTCGGCCAGGTTGCCGCCGGTCTTCTGCTGGATCGCCAGGACGATGGCGAAGAAGCGCAGCTCGTTGGTCGGCATGCGCTCGTACATCTTGTCCAGGGCCTGATCCATGGCCATGCCCATGCCGACGTTCTCGACCAGGCGGCGGAACTCGCCGGCCAGCGGCTCGGGGCATTCCTTGCCGATGATCTTCAGACAGTCATGCACCGGCAGGCCGGACTTGATGCCCCGGACGATGATGTCGATGGCGTCGGAAAAGGCCTCGGTGAACTTCTTCATCCGCCCCTTGGCGATGAAGCCGACGATCCAGCGCGGCAGGCCCAGGCCGGCGGCGAAGGCCAGGCCCAGCGCGATCAGCGGCGACTTGCCGAACGGCAGGGACAGGGCGCCGATGACCAGGCCGAACACGGCGCTGGCGATCCAGAACTGCTTTTCGGTGAAGGCCAGGCCGGCCTGCTGCAGGCGCGCGGCGATCGACAGGGTGGCCTTCTTCTGCTGCCGGTCCTGGTCCTTGAGGGTCTTGAGAATGGCCTTGCGGCGGGCCTCCGGCGAATTGGCCTGGGCCCGGGCGTTGCGCACCCGGGTCGCGCCGGTTCCGCCGCTGACCAGGGCCTGGGCCCGCTTGGTCGCCCGCGCGCGTTCCGAATCGCCGCCCGCGAACACGAAGCCGAGGCCGGCGATGGTGACAAAAGCCAGGGCGGCGACGACGATCATCAGCATCGCCTACTCCGCCGCATCGAGGGCTTCGGCCAGCTCGCGCTCAAGTCCGTAGTAGCGGGCGCGGTCCCAGAAGCGCGGCCGGGCGATGCCGGTGGAGCGGAACTTGCCCTGCACCCGGCCATTGTCGTCCTCGCCGGTCATTTCGTAGACGAACAGGTCCTGGGTGACGATCACGTCGCCCTCGAGGCCGACCACCTCGGTGATGTGGGTGATGCGGCGGCTGCCGTCGCGCAGGCGGGCGGCCTGGATGATCACATCCACCGAGCCGGTGATCATCTCGCGGATGGTCTTCGAGGGCAGGCCGTAGCCGCCCATGGTGATCATCGATTCCATCCGGCTGATGGCTTCGCGGGGGCTGTTGGCGTGCAGCGTGCCCATCGAGCCGTCGTGGCCGGTGTTCATCGCCTGCAGCAGGTCGAAGGCCTCGGGGCCGCGCACCTCGCCGACGATGATCCGCTCGGGCCGCATGCGCAGGCAGTTCTTCACCAGGTCACGCATGGTGATCATGCCCTGGCCCTCGAGGTTCGGCGGCCGGGTCTCCAGCCGCACCACATGCGGCTGCTGCAGCTGCAGCTCGGCCGCGTCCTCGCAGGTGATCACCCGCTCGGTGGGGTCGATGAAGGCGGTCATGGTGTTGAGCAGGGTGGTCTTGCCCGAGCCCGTGCCGCCGGAGATGACGATGTTGCAGCGGCAGGCGCCGATCACGCCCAGCACCCGCGCGCCTTCCGGACTGATGGACTTGAAGTCCACCAGATCCTTCATCGTCAGCTTGTCCTTCTTGAACTTGCGAATGGTCAGCGTCGGGCCGTCCAGCGCCAGCGGCGGGGCGATGACGTTGACCCGGGAGCCGTCCGGCAGTCGGGCGTCGCAGATCGGCGAGCTCTCGTCGACACGGCGGCCGACCTGGCTGACGATCCGCTGGCAGATGTTCATCAGCTGGGCGTTGTCGCGGAAGCGCACGTTGGTCAGCTGCACCTTGCCGCCGACCTCGATGAACACCCGGTTGGCCCCGTTGACCATCACGTCGGCGATGTCGTCGCGCGACAGCAGCGGCTCCAGCGGCCCGTAGCCCAGAACGTCGTTGATGATGTCCTGGACCAGATGCTCGGTCTCGGCGACCGACATCTGCACATTCTTGATCGCCACCAGCTCGGCGACGATGTCCTTGATCTCCTCGGCCGCCGACTTCTGGTCCAGCTGGGCCAGCTGGCTCAGGTCGATGGTGTTGAGCAGGGCGTTGAAGATCGTGGTCTTGGTGGCGTGGTAGTAGTCGCTCTGCTCACGGACGATCTGCGCGGTCGGGCTCTGGGCCGAACGCAGCTGGTCCAGCCCCTTCATCGGCTTGGCGGCCGGGCGCTGCGGTCCGGGCGCCGCCGTGGCGGGATTCTGGGCTGGAGGGGCGTCGGGCCTGGGACCGGCCGCGGGCTGGGGTCGCGTGGCGATGGGCGCGCCTTCGGGCGCGGGCGGGGGCGCCCTTCGCTCCGGAGCCTGACTGCCATCGGACCTTTTGCCGAACACGCTGGGCTACTTCTTTCTGAACAGGCCGCCGAGGAGCGACGATTTCTGCGGCGGCGGGGGATCGCGGCGGGAGGAACGTGGCGGGGAGCGACCAGCCGGGCCAGCTGGTCAATGCCTTCGGCCGCCTTGGACTTGGGCGCCACCTCGCCCAGCATCTGGCCGTGATTGGCCGCCTGGCCGAAGGCCTTGGGTTCGAACGGCAGGACCACGGACGGCGCGACGCCGAGCGCTTCGCCGAAGTCCTTGACCGGGATCTCCGGGCGGCCGGGCACGCCGACCTGATTGAGCACCAGCCGGGGCGGGGCGTCGTTCGGGCGCGCCTGGCGGACCAGGTCGATCATGTTCTTGGCGTTGCGCAGCGAGGCGAGATCCGGCGAGGCGACGATGACCATGTCGTCGGAGGCGATCAGCATCTTGCGCTTCCAGCCGCTCCAGGCGTGCGGCAGGTCGAGCACCACGAACGGAGCGGCGGCGCGGATCTTCTGGGCCACCTCCTCGAAGGCGTCCGGATGGATGTCGAAATCCTGCTCCAGGGTGGCCGGCGCGGCGAACAGCGACAGACGGTCGGTGACCCGCGCCATCATCCGGTCCATCAGCACCGGGTCGAGCCGCTCTGGCTGGCCCAGGGCGTCGGCGATGCCCTGTAGCGGGTCCTGGTTGAAGTTGAGCCCGGCCGTGCCGAACGGCAGATCGAAGTCGGCCAGCACCGTGCCGGCCTGCATCCGCTCGGCCAGCGACCAGGCGAGATTGTGGGCGATGGTCGAAGCCCCGACGCCGCCGCGCGCGCCGACCACGGCGATCTGGCGGCCGGCGAAGGGCGCGGCCGGATCGGCGTACAGCCCGGTGATCGCGCGGATGATCTGCAGCGGCCGCAGCGGCGGCACCAGGTATTCGCTGACCCCGCGGCGCATCAGCTCGCGATAGAGGGCGATGTCGTTGGCCGACCCGATGGTCATGACCTTGGTGCCCGGGTCGCAGACCTCGGCCAGCCGGTCCAGCTGGGCGAGCAGTTCCGGCGCCGGATCAAGGCTCTCCACGATGACCAGCGAGGGGGTCGGCTGGTTCTGGTACTGCTCGATGGCGGCGCGGATGCCGCCCGGCTGCACCGTGGTGGCCGCCCGGGCCATGCGCCGGTCGGCCGCGGCCTTCTCGATCAGCTCGGCCGTATCGGGGCGGGCGCAGAAGACATGGATCGAGATGCGCGGCACGCTGACGTCGCCCATCGCGCCGTCGCCGGCGGCCGTCAGGTCCGGCGGGCCGCCAGGTCCGACCCG
>DAORNX010000097.1:0-7394 GCA_035441225.1 Caulobacter sp. | reverse complement strand
CCGCCGGCCCCGAGGATCACCGCCGGGCCGGCCCGGGGATCGAAGCCCGGCGCCTGGACCGCCAGCGCCGCGAGCATGCCCAGACCATCGGTATTGTCGGCGAAGATGGTCCCGTCGGCGTGAAACAGCAGCAGGTTGGCGGCTCCGGCCAGGCGCGCGCGGTCGCTGGCGTCGTCGGCGATGGCCAGCGCCTGCTCCTTGAAGGGTATGGTGACATTGACGCCGACGATCACACCGCCGCGCAGGCCGGTGACCAGCGCCTCGAACCCGTCCGCCGCGGGGGCCAGCGGCGCATAGACCGCGTCGAGACCGGCGGCCTCGATCCAGGCGTTGTGCAGCACGGGGCTGAGCGAATGGGCGACGGGGCGGCCGATGATCCCGGCCACCCGCGCCGCGCCCGTGATCGCGCTCATAACGGCAGCACTCCATGCCGCCGCAGCAGGTCGAGCAGGCCCATCAACGGCAGGCCGAGGATGGTGAAATAGTCGCCGTCGATGCGCGAGAACAGCTGCACCCCGTCATCCTCCAGCCGGTAGCAGCCGACCGATCCCAGAAGGCTCTCCCCGCCCCTTTCGAGAAAGGCCTCGAGGAAGGCGTCGGTGAACGGGCGCATGGTCAGGCGGGCGGCGGGAACCTCCCGCCAGATCACCTCGCCGTCCCGGGCGACGACCACGGCGGAATGCAGCTTGTGGGTCTTGCCGCGCAGATGCCGCAGCCGTTCCCGCGCCTCCGCCATGGACTCGGCCTTGTCGAACAGGGCGCCGTCGAGATCGAGCGTCTGGTCCGCGCCGATGACCAGGACGCCAGGATGTCTGCGCGAAACACGAACGGCCTTCAGTTCCGCCAGGGCGTCGGCGACGTCGCGCGGGCCGTTGCCCTGCGCCAGCAGCCCGGCCTTGACGGCGGCTTCGTCAACGCCGGCGACGGCAATCTCGAAGGCCACGCCGGCCCCGGCCAGCACCTGGGCGCGCGCCTTGCTGCCCGAAGCCAGGATCACGCCGCTCATCCGAGCACCTCGACGGCGCCCCGGCCGCCCGACAGCAGGTTGATGATCGCCGCGGCCGTTTCCTCGACCGAGCGCCGGGTCACGTCGATGACCGGCCAGCCCATGCGTTCGAACAGACGGCGCGCGGCGATGATCTCCTCGCGCACCGCATCCTGGTCGACGTAGGTGCTTTCACGCTGCTCGTTCAGCGACAGCAACCGGTTGCGGCGGATCTGGATCAGTCGGTCGGGCGAAGCGATCAGGCCGACGATCAGGGTGTTCTTCAGGCTGGTCAGCGACGGCGGCAGCGGCGCGCCGGGGACCAGGGGGTGATTGGCGGCGCGCACGCCCCGATGGGCAAGGTAGATGCAGGTCGGCGTCTTGGAGGTGCGTGACACCCCGACAAGCACGACGTCGGCCTGTTCCAGGTCCTGGCCGCCCTGGCCATCGTCGTGGCCCATGGCGTAGTTGAGCGCCTCCATCCGGTTGAAATAGTCGGTGTCCAGCGCGTGCTGCGCCCCGACGCGGCTGGAGATCGGCGCACCGAGATAGCGCGACATGGCCGCCACCACGGGATCGAGGGCGGCGATGCAGGGAATGTCGTGCCGGCGGCACCCTTCCTCGAGCGCGGACCGCAGGACCGCGTCGATGATCGTGTGCATCACCACCCCCGGCGAGCCGGCGATCTCCTCAAGGGCGCGATCCAGCTGCCTCGGAGACCGGACCAGGGCGTAGATGTGCTCGATCGGCAGGATGTCGGTGAACCGTGCGCAGACCGCGCGGGCCATGGCGTTGAGCGTCTCGCCCGTGGAATCGGACACGAGATGGATGTGGAAATAGGTCGCCAGGCGGGTGGTCGCGGTCATCGCCTCATCCATAGGGCGCCGCGGGGCCCGGAACCAAGCCTGTGGATACGTCGTTAACGAACCGTTAACCCGAAAGGGCGCCGTTTGGCCGGCCATGCACAGGGCCGCGCGGCGGTATGGCCGGGCTGGGCGCCGCGGGGATGACCGGCGTGGCTTTTGGTATGGCCATCCCCAGACAGCTCGCCGTGACCGGTCTCGGCCTGACGGGTTTTCCCCTGGGTCTAGCGAACACCGGATTCCGGCCCGTTTTCCGCTGAACCGTCTTAACCTTTCATTAAGGATTTCCGGGGTCTGCCTGCCTTGTCCCCGCAATCCACACGACGGTTTTCCGGTTGGGGAAGAGCACGGGCATGACCTGGGCCAGACTGCTGAATCTCCGGCCGCTCTCGCCGTTTGTGCACGCGGCGCCCCGGCCCTACCTCTTCCACCCCAACCTTCTTAATCTCTTATTAAGGAATGAAAGAGGAGCCGTGGACTTGCCTCCCGGGCCATGTGGCCTATCAAGACCCACGATGACCCAACCCGTGATCCCAAGCCTGCTGCGCGTGCTCGACGGCGAGACGCTGGAGCGCCCGCCCGTCTGGTTCATGCGCCAGGCCGGCCGTTATCTCCCCGAGTATCTGGCCTTGCGGGCCACGACGCCGGACTTCATCAGCTTCTGCCTCAATCCCGAGAAGGCGGCGGAAGCCACGCTGCAGCCGATGCGGCGTTTTCCATTCGACGCGGCCATTGTGTTCGCCGACATCCTGCTGCTGCCCCAGGCGCTGGGCCAGGAGGTCTGGTTCGAGGCCGGCGAGGGACCCAGGCTCGGCGCCCTGCCCGATCTGGACACGCTGGCGGGCCAGATCGAGGCCTCGACCTTCAAGCTGCTGCCCGTCGGGGAGACCCTGACCCGCGTGCGCGCCGCGCTGGAGCCCGATCGGGCGCTGATCGGCTTTGCCGGCGGGCCCTGGACCGTGGCCACCTACATGATCGAGGGCCGCTCCTCGGACCGCAGCAAGGCCCGCACCTTCGCCTACGAGCACCCGGCGGAGATGGACCGGCTGCTGGACATCATTGTCCAGTCGACGGTGCGCTATCTGGCCATGCAGGTCGACGCCGGCGCCCAGGTGCTCAAACTGTTCGAGAGCTGGGCCGAGGGCTTGCCGGAGGACCTGTTCGAGCGGCTGGTGTGCAAGCCGCACCGGGCGATCCTCGATGGCCTGGCCGGGCTGGACGTGGTCGCGCCGGTGATCGGCTTCCCGCGCGGCGCGGGCAGCCTGGCGCAGCACTATGCCGATACGGTGGGCGTGGACGCCGTGGCGCTCGACACCGCCGCCTCGGCGATGCTCGGCCGCAGCATCCAGGAGAAGGTGCCGATCCAGGGCGCTCTGGATCCGCTGCTGCTGCGCGCCGGCGGGGCCGCCCTGGACCATCGGGTCGACCAGCTGCTCGAGCAGTGGGGTGACGGGCCGTACATCTTCAATCTCGGCCACGGCATTATTCTGGACACCCCGATCGCCCATATCGAGCGGGTGCTGAAGCGGATCACCCAGGAATGAGCCGCAAGGTCGCCGTGGTGCTGTTCAACCTCGGCGGGCCGGACGGGCCGGACGCCGTGCGGCCGTTCCTGTTCAATCTGTTCAACGATCCGGCGATCATCGGCCTGCCCGGCATCCTGCGCACGCCGCTCGCGGCCCTGATCTCCAGTCGGCGCGAGGCGTCGGCCAGGGCCAATTACGCCATCATGGGCGGGGGCTCGCCGCTGTTGCCGGAAACCCGAGGACAGGCGCGGGCGCTCGAAGCCGCACTGGCCGACCGGGCGCCCGACGACGAGATCCGCTGCTTCATCGCCATGCGCTACTGGAAGCCGCTGACCGAAGAGACGGCCGCCGAGGTGGCCGCCTGGGCCCCCGACGAGATTGTGCTGCTGCCGCTCTATCCGCAGTACTCGACCACCACCACGGGATCGTCGGCCCAGGCCTGGACCAGGGCCTACAAGGGCGCCGGCCGGATGCGGACGGTCTGCTGCTATCCCACGCTGGGCGGACTGGTCGAAGCCCATGCAAGACTGATCGAGCGGGCGTGGGCGGCGGCGAACCATGCCGGGCCCGCCCGTCTGCTGTTTTCGGCCCACGGACTGCCGGAGAAGGTGATTGCGGGAGGCGATCCCTACCAGGCGCAGATCGAGGCGACCTGCGCGGCCGTGGCCGCCAGGCTGGGCGGGACCTGGGACTGGAAGGTCTGCTTCCAGAGCCGCGTCGGGCCGATGAAGTGGATCGGCCCCTCGACCGATGACGAGATCCGCGCCGCCAGCGCCGCCGGGCTGGCCCTGGTTGTCACGCCGATCGCATTCGTCTCCGAACACGTGGAGACCCTGGTCGAGCTGGACCATGAGTACGGCGAGATGGCGCGCTCCGCCGGTTGCCCCGCCTATGTGCGTGTCCCGGCGTTGGGCCTGGAGGCCGGATTCATCGACAGTCTGGCCGACCTGGCCCTGGCCGCCCTGGACCGGACCGGCGTCGAGCCCGCCGGAGGGCATGCCTGCGCCGGTTGGTCGAAATGTCCGAGAACGGAAGGAGCCGCGGCATGACCGACTGGCTGGTCGCTCATTTCAATCTGATCCGTGGGCTGCATATCATCAGCGTCATCGCCTGGATGGCGGGGATGCTCTACCTGCCGCGGCTCTACGTCTATCATGTGAAGGCGGCGCCGGGGTCTGAACTCGACGAGACCTTCAAGGTGATGGAGCTCAAGCTGCTGCGCATCATCATCAACCCGGCGATGATCGCGACCTTCACCTTTGGCCTGCTGCTGATCATGGCCGACGGCAGCATTCGTGGCTGGGACTTTCTGCTGACGCCCTGGATGCTGACCAAGCTGGCCGGCGTGACCTTCCTCTCCGGCTGGCACGGGTTCCTCGCCGCCGCGCGCCGCAGGTTCGCCGCCAACGCCAATACCCGGCCCGAGAAGTTCTGGCGGATGACCAACGAGCTGCCGTTCCTGGCGGCCGTGGCCATCGTCCTGTCGGTGACGACCAAGTTTCTCGACCACTAGGACTTCTTGACCCCGACGCGGGGTTGTGGTTCCCCTCCTCCCAGACGTCGGGCGTAACACCCGGCGTTCCCGCCTCTTCGCCGATCCCGCGCCCGATCACGGTGCGCCCCTGGGACGGCCCCCCAGAACGAACACCCCGCGCCCTTGCCGGCGCAGACCATCGCCGCTCGAGGTCCTCGCGGGCCTGAACGGATCAAGTTTCGAAAGACGGGCGCCCGCGCCCGCACGCCCCGAGTCTATCCATGTCTGAAGACACCCACGAAACCCCCGACGCCGAAGTCGACACGACCGTCGAGGTCTCGACCGCCGCCGAAACGGCTGAAGCCGCCGCCGAGGCCGCGGAGGCAGCCGCCGACGGCGAGGGCTCCGAGATCGCCGCGGTCGTGGCCGAACTGGGCCTGACCCGCATGTCCCTGCAGGAGCTGAAGGAGAAATCCCCGGCCGACCTGCTGGCCCTGGCCGAAAAGCTCGAGGTCGAGAACGCCAACTCCATGCGCAAGCAGGACATGATGTTCGCGATCCTCAAGACCGTCGCCGAGGAAGGCGTCGAGATCTCGGGATCCGGCACCATGGAGGTCCTGCCCGACGGCTTCGGCTTCCTGCGCAGCCCCGAAGCCAACTACCTTCCCGGCCCCGACGATATCTACGTCAGCCCGTCGCAGATCCGGAAGTTCGGCATCCGCACCGGCGACAGCGTCGTGGGCGCCATCCGCGCCCCGCGCGAGGGCGAGCGCTACTTCGCCCTGACCACCGTCGAGCAGATCAATTTCGAGACGCCCGAGAACGTCCGTCACAAGGTCCATTTCGACAACCTGACGCCCCTCTACCCCGAGGAGCGGCTGAAGATGGAAATCGAGGACCCGACGCTGAAGGACCGCTCCGGCCGGATCATCGACATCGTCGCCCCGCTCGGCAAAGGCCAGCGCTGCCTGATCGTCGCCCCGCCGCGGGTCGGCAAGACGGTGATGCTGCAGAACATCGCCAAGTCGATCGCCGCCAACCACCCCGAATGCTACCTGATCGTGCTGCTGATCGACGAGCGGCCGGAAGAAGTCACCGACATGCAGCGCACGGTGAAGGGCGAGGTCATCTCCTCGACCTTCGACGAGCCGGCCACGCGCCACGTGGCCGTGGCCGAGATGGTCATCGAAAAGGCCAAGCGCCTGGTCGAGCACAAGCGCGACGTGATCATCCTGCTGGACTCGGTCACCCGGCTGGGCCGCGCCTACAACACCGTGGTCCCCTCGTCGGGCAAGGTGCTGACCGGCGGTGTCGACGCCAACGCCCTGCAGCGGCCCAAGCGCTTCTTCGGCGCCGCGCGCAACGTCGAGGAGGGCGGCAGCCTGACCATCATCGCCACGGCCCTGATCGACACGGGCTCGCGGATGGACGAGGTGATCTTCGAAGAGTTCAAGGGCACCGGGAACTCGGAAATCATTCTCGACCGCAAGGTCGCCGACAAGCGCATCTTCCCGGCCATCGACATCCTCAAGTCGGGCACTCGCAAGGAAGAGCTGATCACCCCGAAGGACCAGCTGCAGAAGACCTACGTCCTGCGCCGGATTCTCAACCCGATGGGCGCCCAGGACGCGATCGAGTTCCTGATGGACAAGCTGCGTCAGTCGAAGAACAACGGCGATTTCTTCCAGTCGATGAATACCTGACGACATTGACCGCGCCCCTTTCCCCGCAAGGGGAAAGGGGCGTAGCGTCCCCTCCCGACGAGAAAACGGGAGAGATCACATGGTGAAGGTCTATTTCGCGCCGTTCGCGCGATCGCTGCGCATCCTCTGGACCCTGGAAGAGCTGAACGCGCCCTACGAGCCGGTGCGGGTGCAGTTTCCACCCAGGCAGGCGCAGCCCGACTATCTGCACATCAATCCGCTGGGCCAGATCCCGACGCTGATCGACGGCGACTCCAAGCTGTTCGAGTCGGTCGGCGCCTGTGAATTCGTCAACGAGACCAACGGCGGCGATCTGGCCATCGCACCCGGCCAGCCGGGCCGCGCCGACTATCTGCAATGGCTCTGGTATGGCGAGGCGACCCTGATGCCGCCGCTCGGGACCATGGTGCGCAACACCTTCGGGCCCGAGGAGACACGGGACGCCAAGGCGCTGGCCGAGGCGAAGGCGAGCCTGTTCGAACGCCTGGCCCTGGTCGAGGCCCGCCTCGAAGGGCGGCAGTATCTGGCCGGCGATCGCTTCACCCTGGCCGACATCTCGGTGGCCTATGCGCTGAACCTGGGCGGTATGCTGCGCGTTGCGGCAGACTACGGCCCCAATACCGCCGCCTATTTCGAACGGATGGCCAGCCGCCCGGCCTTCAAGGCGGCCGCCGCCCAGGCCTGACCGGATCCGCGCCCATGTCGTCCAGCTACATCATCGAGGGTGGCGAAACGGGACGGGCGCGGCTTTCCGTGCTGGCCGAGGCGATGGCGCCCTTCACGGGCGCCCTGCTGGATCGCGCCGGCCCCTGGGAGGGCCTGCGGGTGCTCGACGCGGGCTGT
>DAORNX010000096.1:426-7462 GCA_035441225.1 Caulobacter sp. | reverse complement strand
TGGTGGTTCGGCGACCGGACGCCGCGACGCGGCGCCGGCTGACCGGCCTTGGCGTCGCCGCGCGGCGGACTAGATCCAGCTGTCTGAGAGGGACCCGACCATGACCTGGATCGCCGCCTATGTCGCCGCCGCCGTCAGCTTCCTGGGGCTCGACGCCCTCTGGCTGGGGCTGATCGCCCGCACGCTCTACCAGCGGGAATTCGGGGCCCTGTTGCTCGAGAAGCCCAACATGGCGGCGGCCGCCGCCTTCTACGCCCTCTATCTGGGCGGGGTGGTGTTCTTCGCGGTGAAGCCGGCGCTCGACGGCGGCGGCTGGACCCGGGCGCTCCTGAACGGCGCCCTGTTCGGCCTGGTCGCCTACGCCACCTATGACCTGACCAACCTGGCCACCCTCAAGGGCTTTCCGATCCGGGTGGTGGCGCCGGACCTTGCCTGGGGCGCCGCCGTGACCGCCATCGCCGCCCTGGCCGGCTACGCCGCTGCCGCGCGGGTCAGCTGAACAGTTCCGGTCGCCGCAGCCGCAGGGTCTGCACCAGCACGCGGGTCTTGGCGTCGGACAGGGCGTCGCCGTCAATCAGCGCCCAAAGCCGATCGAGCGGCGTCTCGACGACGGTGATGTTCTCGTTCTCGCCGTCCAGGCCACCGCCCGCGCCCGTGCGCTGGGAGTCCTGGTAGGGGGCGAGAAACAGGTCGATCTGTTCGGTCGAGATACCCGGTGAAGGAATGATCGCCCCCGCCGGCTCAAGCGTTCCGGCCTCCAGCCCCGCCTCCTCGACCAGCTCGCGACGCGCGCAGTCGGCGGCGGTTTCGCCGGGATCGATCAGGCCGGCCGGGGCCTCCAGCACGTCGCCGCCGCCGGCGAATCGCAGGGCGGCGCGCGGCATGGTCACCAGCAGGGCCATGCGGGTCGTCGGATTGTAGGGCAGGACCGCCGCGGCGCGGCCGTGATCCTCGACGTATCGGTCATAGGTCGACCCGTCGGGATTGGTCAGTTCGACCAGGTGCAGGTCGAGCCAGCCCGAATGAACGGTCCGCGCCGGCATGTCGGCCGGAGGGAAACCGCCATCTTTTCGGGGTCTGGTCATCGTCTTCTTCCCTCTGGTTCAGGGATGGTGCCGCCGGGCAGGATTGAACTGCCGACCTCAGCCTTACCAAGGATGCGCTCTACCACTGAGCTACGGCGGCGAAAGACGAGGCGCGCCTGATAGCGAAACCCGGGCGGCAGGGGAAGCCCTAATCCGGCTTGACGCGTCGCCATGTGCAATGCGCTGCTTGCCGGATGAAGAATCCACCGCAGGCGCCGCCGCCCGAGAAGGCCGACCGGGAGGCGAAACTGGCCCAGGCCCTGCGCGCCAACCTGCGTCGGCGCAAGGCCGCGCCCAGGGACGGCGCCAGGCCCAAGGGTGACGAATGACACACCAGGCCAACTGCGCGCGGCTGGCGCCCAGGCCCTACCGTGAGGTCCGTCATCTGCGCGCGGCCCGGCCTCCACAGGGCGAACCGTTCGATGTCACTGTCGAGATCTCCGACGTCTTCCGGCTCGAGGACAGCCGCGACTGGGCCTGCGCCATGCGGATCGTCGGGCTGGATCCCGAGCATCGGGCCGAGCACGGACGGGCTTTTTTTGGCGTAGATCCGATGCAGGCGATCGAGCACGCGCTGTTCATCGCGCACGTCGAACTGGAGCTGGCGACGGAAAAACTGGGGCTGGCGTTCGCCGACGGCGGTCCGTACGTCCCCGTGACGCTGTTCCGTCGTCCGGGCGAGGCCGGGCATCAAGCATAAGTGACTCTTGCGCGGGGGCTTGCGCCCGCTAGAACCGCGCCCTCACATGTGACAAGCCGCCGGGGCGACAGGCTGCCGGCGTTTCGAGGGGCCTGAATGGACCGCATCGCCATCGTCGGCGGCGCGCGGCTGCACGGAGAAATTCCGATCAGCGGCGCCAAGAACTCGGCCATCAAGCTGATGACCGCCAGCCTGCTCACCGAAGAGCCGCTTCACCTGACCAACATGCCGCGGCTGGCTGACACCCGGTTCCTTGGCACCCTGCTGACCCGCCTGGGGACCATGGTCGACGAGCGGGAAGGACCGGCCGGGTCTGAGACCCTGCTGCACACGCCCGAGATCGTCTCCTCGTTCGCGCCCTACGACCTGGTGCGGCAGATGCGCGCCAGCTTCAATGTGCTGGGCCCGCTGATCGCCCGCACCGGCCAGGCCAAGGTCAGCCTGCCGGGCGGCTGCACCATCGGCGCGCGGCCGGTCGACCTGCACCTCAAGGCGCTGGAGGCGCTTGGGGCCCAGATCGACCTGCACGAAGGCTATGTCTACGCCCAGGCCCCGCGCGGTCTGAAGGGCGCGGAGATCGAGTTTCCGTTCGTCTCGGTCGGGGCCACGGAACACGCCATGCTGACCGCCGTGCTGGCAAGCGGCGAGACCGTTCTGGCCAACGCCGCCTGCGAGCCCGAGATCGTCGATCTGGCCGACTGCCTCAACAAGATGGGCGCCCGGGTCGAGGGGGCCGGCACGCCGACCATCCGCATCACCGGCGTCCGGAAGCTGGGTGGCGCGACCCATGCGGTGATCACCGACCGCATCGAGGCGGGCACCTACGCGGTGGCCGCGGCCATGGCCGGCGGCGAGGTGCGCCTGACCAACACCCGCGCCGACCTGATCGAGGCCCTGCTGCTGAAGATCGAGGAGGCCGGGGCCGGCGTCGAGCGCACCAATGACGGCGTGATCATCCGCCGCAACGGCGCGCGGCTGAAGGCGGTGGATATCGACACCGGAGTCTACCCCGGCTTCGCCACCGACCTGCAGGCCCAGTTCATGGCCCTGATGACCCTGGCCGAGGGCGAGAGCGTCATCCGCGAGCACATCTTCGAGAACCGGTTCATGCACGCGCCGGAACTGGCGCGGCTGGGGGCCGACATCACCGTCTCCGGCGGCGAGGCGCGCGTGCGCGGCGTCGAGTACCTGGAAGGCGCGCAGGTGATGGCCACCGACCTGCGGGCCTCGGTCAGCCTGGTCATCGCGGGCCTCGCGGCGCGCGGCGAAACGGTCGTGGGACGTGTCTATCACCTCGACCGCGGCTTCGAACGCCTGGAGGAGAAGCTCGGCGCCTGCGGCGCCGATGTGCGCCGGATCAAGGGGGACCCCGCGCCGGAGGCCGAGGACTGACCATGGCCTCGCCCGCGCCGCTTCGCCTGCTGGCCCAGGACGCAGAGGACCTGGCCGTGATCTCCGCCGCCCTGCAGGACGCGGTGGCGAAGATCGGCGACATCGCGTTCGAGCCGAGGGCGCGCCGGCTGACCGTCGCCTTCAACCGCTATCGCTGGGAGCGCGACGGCCGGACCCATGAGCGGGTGCGCAGCGGCCTGCAGCTGGGCGGGGTGATGGCGGTGCGCAGCCGCAACCTCAGGCGGGATTCGAAAGGCGCCGTGGTCGAGCTTCTGGCCCTGAACTTCGAACCGGGCGAGGCGCCGGGCGGGGCCGTGGTGTTCACCTTCGCCGGCGGCGGCGACCTGAGGGCCGAGGTGGAATGCCTCGAGGCCGTGCTGGCCGACGTCTCGACCCCCTGGCCGACGCCGCGGACGCCGACGCACGGGGACTGAAGGAGAGGCGGCATGCGGCGATCGATCCCCGCTCTGACCGCGCTGCTCCTGGCGGCCGTCGTCTCCGGCGCGGCTTCGGCCGAGCAGACCGACGCAGACCTCTGCCGACTGGAGCGTTCGACGCCGCGGGACGTCGTGGACTTCATGCAGCGCTGGGCGGATTGCGCGCACTGGGGCGGAGAAGAGGCGTATGACGCGGATCGTGACCGTCAGATCCGGCGGGCGGTTCGCGAGCTTCGCTGCGACCGGCTCGATCGGGACGAGGCCGCGCTGAGGCGCAAGTACGCCGGCCGGACCGCAGTGCTCGCCGCGCTCGACATCGGCAAGGACCAGCTTGCCTGGCCGGAATGCCCCCGGCGTCAATGAAGGCTTGAGTTTGCGCTGAAAACGGCCATGAAGCCGCCCATGCGTCGTTTCCGTTCCACAGACCCGGATTTCACCGCCGCCTTCAGGAGCTTCCTGAACGAACGGCGAGGCTCGCCGGCCGATGTCGACGCCGCCGCCGCCGAGGTGCTCGAGAACGTCAAGGCCCGGGGGCTGGAGGCGGTGCTTGACTACACCCGCAAGTTCGACCGGGTGGACCTGACCGAGGCGACGGTCCGGGTCACCGCTGAAGAGATCGAGGCCGGGGCGGCCGCCTGCGACCCGGCCGTGCGCGAAGCCATCGCCTTCGCCGCCGCGCGCATCCGCGCTTACCACACCCGCCAGAAGCCCGCCGACCAGCAGTGGACCGACGAGGCGGGAGTCGAACTGGGCTGGCGCTGGACGCCGCTGGAGGCGGTTGGCGTCTATGTCCCCGGCGGCCGCGCGGCCTATCCCTCGACGGTGCTGATGAACTGCGTGCCCGCCGCTGTCGCGGGCGTCGACCGCATCGCCATGGTGACCCCGCCGGGAAAGCTGCAGCCAGCGGTGCTGGCCGCGGCGAAGGAGGCGGGCGTGACCGAGATCTGGCGCATCGGCGGCGCCCAGGCGGTCGCCGCCCTGGCCTACGGGGCAGGGCCCGTCCTGCCGGTCGACAAGATCGTCGGACCGGGCAACGCCTGGGTCACCGCCGCCAAGCGCCGGCTGTACGGCGTGGTCGGCATCGACGCGCTTGCCGGACCGTCCGAGATCGTCGTCGTCGCCGATGCTGACAACGATCCCGACTGGATCGCCGCCGATCTGCTGTCGCAGGCCGAGCACGACCCGGCCGCCCAGTCGATCCTGATCACCGATGACGCGGCCTTCGCCGCCGCCGTCGAGGCCGCCGTCACGCGCGGCCTGACGACCCTGGCCACCGGGGAAGACGCCGCCGCCTCCTGGCGCGACCACGGGGCGGTGATCATCGCCCCGCTGGGCGAGAGCCCGGCGCTGGTCGACCTGATCGCGCCCGAGCACGTGGAGTTCTGCGTCGCCGCTCCCGAATCCCTGGCCGACCGGGTGCGGCACGCGGGGGCCATCTTCCTGGGCCGCCACACGCCCGAAGCCATCGGCGACTATGTGGCCGGGTCCAATCACGTGCTGCCGACCAGCCGCGCGGCGCGCTTCCAGTCGGGCCTGTCGGTCTATGACTTCCTCAAGCGCACCTCGATCGTGCGGTGCGACGCCGCCGCCTTCGCCCGCCTGGGCCCGCATACGGTGGCCCTCGCGCGGGCCGAGGGCCTGCCCGCCCACGCGCTTTCGGCCGCGCTGCGGTTGCCTTCCGGCGATTGAACGGGGAACCTGTCCGTCCCGCATGACCGACGACCGCGCCATCCACCGTCTACGGACGATCGAGCTCGACGAGGATTCCCTCGGCGCGGCCTCGCGCGATCAGGAGCAGGAACGTCAGATCGCGATCTTCGACCTGCTCGAGGACAACTTCTTCCGGCCGGAGGGCGCCACTGGCGGGCCGTATGACCTGAAGATCGCCCTGGTCGAAAACCGCCTGGCGCTTCACATCACCGGTCCCGACCTCGACGTGACGCACCTGCTGTCGCTGTCTCCGTTCCGCGGCGTGATCCGCGACTACTTCATGATCTGCGAGAGCTACTACCAGGCGATCCGCAACGCGACGCCGGCGCAGATCGAGGCCCTCGATATGGGCCGGCGCGGCCTGCACAACGAAGGCTCGACGCTGCTGCAGGCGAGGCTCGAGGGAAAGGTGAAGACCGACCTGGACACGGCCCGGCGCCTGTTCACCCTGATCTGCGCCCTGCACTGGCGGGGCTGACCGGCGGTGGAGGGGCTTCCGGGGGCGGTCCTGTTCGCCTGCAACTTCAATCGCGTGCGGTCGCCGATGGCCGAGGCGCTGATGCGGATGCAGTTCGGCGACCGGGTGTTCGTCGACAGCGTCGGCCTGCGCCGCGAGCCGGGCGAGACGGCGGTCGATCCGTTCGCCGCCGCGGTGATTGACGAAATCGGCGGCGATCTGACCGATTTCCGACCCAAGACTTTCGATGACCTGGAGGACGAGTCGTTCGACCTGGTGGTCTCCCTGACGCCCGAGGCGCAGCATCGCGCGGTCGAGCTGGCCCGGGGCAGGGCGGTCGATATCGAATACTGGCCGACCCTCGACCCCACGCTGGCGGACGGCACGCGTGAGCAGCGGCTGGAGGCCTATCGCCAGGTGCGGGACGAGCTGGCCCGTCGCATCCGCGCCCGTTTCGGCAAGGCATCGACGTTCGGGGGATAGGCGCGCTATACTGGCGGTCTGGAGCCGCGGCTCGCGACCCGAATCGAGTTCGGCGCGGGCCGTTTGCTTATTTGATCCATCCGAGAGGCCTATGGCTAAAGAAGAACTTCTGGAGTTTCCCGGCACGGTCAGCGAGCTGCTGCCCAACGCCACGTTCCGTGTGAAACTGGAAAACGATCACGAGATCATCGCCCACACCGCCGGCAAGATGCGCAAGAACCGCATCCGCGTTCTGGCCGGCGACAAGGTGCTGGTCGAAATGACGCCCTACGACCTGACCAAGGGGCGCATCACCTACCGCTTCAAGTGAGCGGGACGAAAAGCCCTCTGGTCCTGGCCAGCGCCAGCCCCAGACGGCTTGAGCTTCTCAGGCAGGTCGGCATCGAGCCCGACCACGTTGACCCCGCCGACATCGACGAAACTCCCCGGCGCGACGAGACACCGCGCCGGCTGGCCCTGCGCCTTGCCCGCGAGAAGGCGTCCGCCGTCGCCTCGCGGCATCCGCACGCCTTCGTGGTCGGCGCCGACACCCTGGTCGCCGTCGGCCGGCGGATTCTCAACAAGCCCGGAACCGAGGCCGAGGCCCGCGCCATGCTGGCCCTGCTGTCGGGCCGCGCCCACAAGGTGCTGACCGGCCTGTCCATCGTGGCGCCGGGCGGCCGCTCGGCCGAGCGGGTGGTCGAGACGCGCGTCCGGTTCAAGCGCCTGAGCGATCTGGAGACGAACGCCTTCATCGCCGCCGGCGACTGGCGGGACGCGGCCGGCGGCTACA
>DAORNX010000096.1:0-322 GCA_035441225.1 Caulobacter sp. | reverse complement strand
GCGGGCGTGAGCGGCCGGCAGTTCTTTCTCGATCGGGGCCTGGGCGAGACCCGCGGCGTGGTCACGCTCGACGGGCGTCCCGAACGGTTGCTGATCCAGCGGGACGGCGACAGCGAGGTGGCCGCCCTCGGCGCCCGCAGCGTGGCCCGGGTGCGCAGCGTGGACAAGGCGATCGGCATGGCCTTCCTCGACCTGCCGGGCGGCGTCGAGGCGATCCATTCCCTGCGGACCGACGAACCGCCACCCGTGCGCGGCGCGGCCGTCGAGGTCGAGATTCGCACCGAGCCGCGTCAGGACAAGCTGGCGAAGGTGCGGCTGATCG
>DAORNX010000095.1:0-7466 GCA_035441225.1 Caulobacter sp. | reverse complement strand
CGGGCGGCCCGCGACCTTGGCCGCCGGCAGGGCGCCGTTGCACTGGAAGTCGGCCAGGTCCGGGCGATCCGATGCGGTCACCCGGCCCAGTTCAGCAGGAAGTCCCTGGGCGACGAAGGCGGCAGCGACCGCTTCGCCGAGGGACCGTTTCAGGTCGCTCATGGGGTGGTGGGGGCTCCGGCCGGCGTCGCCGCGGCGGCCCCGGCGTTGACCCGGAAGCGCTTGCCGTCACGGTTGAAGGCCGCCATCTGCTGCGTCACGTCGAACCCGATCAGGACCTCGAAGTTGGCCCCGCTGGTGTCGGCGTTGGCCCGGGGAATGGTGATGTTGGCGATGCTGTCGCGCACGAACACCCGGTCCTCGCCGGCCGAGAAGTTCACCGGCAGATCGAAGTATTCCTTGGCGATGACCGCCTGGTTGCGCTGGGTCACGGCGACCCAGTAGCGATAGGTCTTGGACTCGCCCACGGCGACAGGGCCCCGGCCCATAGCGAACAACAGCTCGACCTTGACCTTGATCGGGTCGGCGTCCTTGTACTCGCAGCCCGCCGAGACGCCCTGGATCTCGCCGGTCCAGCCGACGGTGGCGGCGCTTTCCTTGCCGTCCTTGAATTCGATGTAGCGCCCGGCGTCGTAAAGCACCTTCACGAAGGGACAGGGTCCGGCGTTGCGCAGCTGCGGCAGCGGTGCGGCCGGCTGGTTCCACTCCTGGTCCCGCTTCTTCTTGCGCGCCGCGTCCTCCTCCTGCCGGCGCTGGTCGTCGGCGCCGCCGGGACGCCCCTGGGCCAGCACCGGACTGGCGACCGCCAGCGAGCCGGCGGCGAACAGGGCGAGAAGTCCAATATTCACAGTGCGGCGCATGTCACGTCCGGAAAACAGCAGGGAACCGGCGCGGGCGTGCCGGCCGAAAAGCAGATGCAGTCTGATAAAGGCATATGCGTGGCCTCGCAACGCGGGTTCACCGCTGGCGGGAGTGACCACGACCGCCTACCTTGCCGCCATGGATGACGCCGCCCCGACAAAGCCGCCCCTGAAGGTCCTGCTGGCCAGTCCGCGCGGCTTCTGCGCCGGCGTCGACCGGGCGATCCAGATCGTCGAGCGGGCGATCGAGAAATACGGCGCGCCGGTCTATGTGCGGCACGAGATCGTGCACAACAGACACGTGGTCGAGCGGCTGAAGGCCCTGGGCGCCGTCTTCATCGAGGAGCTGGACGAGGCGCCGACCGATCGGCCGGTGGTGTTTTCAGCCCATGGCGTGCCCAAATCTGTCCCGGCCGAGGCCCGGTCGCGCAAGATGCTGTTTCTCGACGCCACCTGCCCGCTGGTGTCCAAGGTCCATGTGGAGGCGCAGAAGCACTACGACGCCGGCCGCGAAATCGTGCTGATCGGTCACAAGGGTCATCCCGAGGTGGTCGGCACCATGGGTCAGCTGCCCGAGGGCGCGGTGCGCCTGATCGAGCACGTCGCCGACGCGGAGGTCTTCGAGCCGGCCGACGCCGCCAATGTGGCCTTCGTCACCCAGACCACCCTGTCGGTCGACGACACCGCCGACATCGTCGCGGTGCTGCAGCGGCGCTTCCCCGGCATCGCCGCGCCGCACAAGGAAGACATCTGCTACGCCACCACCAACCGCCAGGACGCCGTGAAGCTGCTCGCCCGGGACAGTGACCTGTTGCTGGTCGTGGGGTCGCGCAACTCGTCCAATTCCGTGCGTCTGGTCGAGGTCGGGCTGCGCGGCGGGGCGAGGAACGCCCGGCTGATCGATGACGCCGTCGGACTCGACTGGGCCTGGCTCGACGGCGTCGCGACGGTCGGCGTCACCGCCGGCGCCTCGGCCCCCGAGGTGCTGGTCCAGGGGGTGATCGACAAGCTGGCCGGCCGCTACGACCTGACGGTCGAGGACGTGGCGCCGACGCGGGAGACCGTGACCTTCAAGCTGCCGCGTGTGCTGACGACCTAGGCGATCCCGCGCGGCCGGCCGGTCGGGACCGCCGCCGGGTCACCCCCGGTAGCCGGTCTTCGCCGTGACCGGCCGCGGCATCCGCATTGCGCATCCGGCCCGCCACCCGGCGTCTCCCAACTTGACGTGCCGATCGCCGTCGCCCATCCCCCTCGCATGGCCGTCTACACCGACATCTCCGACGACGAACTGGCGGCGCTGCTGGCCGAATTCGACATCGGTCAGGCGATCGCCTTCAAGGGCATCGCCGAGGGGGTGGAGAACTCCAACTTCCTGCTCGAGACCGATCGCGGCCGCTACATCCTGACCCTTTACGAGCGGCGGGTGCGCGCGGACGACCTGCCCTATTTCCTCAACCTGCTGACCTGGCTGGCCGACCACGGCTTCCCCAGCGCGCGGCCGGTGCCGGACCGGCAGGGCCGGACCCTGAAGACGGTGCGCGACAAGCCGGCGGCCATCGTCGAATTCCTGATCGGCATCTCGGTCCGCCGGCCGACGGCCGCCCACTGCCGCGAGGCCGGGGCCGGCTTGGCGCGGCTCCACCTGGCCGGCCAGGGCTATGCCGGGCGGCGCGAGAATGACCTGGGCCAGCCGGCCTGGGCGCCCATGTTCGCCGGCCTCTGGGCCGAGGCCGAGGCGCTCAAGCCGGGCCTGGCCGAAACCATCCGCGCCGACCTCGACTATCTGGGCCGCGACTGGCCGCGGGGCCTGCCGACCGGCGTCGTCCACGCCGACTTCTTCCCGGACAATGTGTTCTTTCGCGACGGCAGGTTCGCCGCCGCCTTCGACTTCTACTTCGCCTGCGACGATGCCTACGCCTACGACCTGGCCATCGCCCTGAACGCCTGGTGCTTCGAGCCCGATGGCTCGTTCAATCTGACCGCCGGTCGCGCCATGCTGGCCGGCTACCAGGCGCATCGGCCGCTCGGCGTCGCGGAGCGGGCGGCCCTGCCGATCCTCGCTCACGGCGCGGCCATGCGCTTTTTCCTCACTCGCCTCAACGACTGGGGCGCGACCCCGGCCGGCGCCCTGGTGCGGCCCAAGGACCCGCTCGAGTACGAGCGCAAGCTCGCGGTGCACCGCGCCGGCCTGGCCCTTCTCGGCGACCACGCATGACGCCGAAGGTGCTGATCTACACGGACGGCGCCTGCCGCGGGAATCCCGGGCCCGGCGGCTGGGGCGCGATCCTGATCTCGGGCGGCCGGGAGAAGGAGTTGTGCGGCGGTGAGCGCGCCACGACCAACAACCGCATGGAACTGATGGCCGCCATCCAGGCGCTGGAGGCGCTGAACAAGCCCTGCAAGGTCGAGCTGCACACTGACAGCCAGTACATGCGCAACGGCATCATGACCTGGATCCACGGCTGGAAGGCGCGCGGCTGGAAGACGGCCGACAAAAGTCCGGTGAAGAACGAGGACCTGTGGAAGCGGCTCGACGCGGCCCGGGCGCGACACGAGGTCGACTGGCGCTGGGTCAAGGGCCACGCCGGCCATGACCTGAACGAGCGCGCCGACGGCCTGGCCAACCGGGGCATGAAGGAGATGCTCCGCGAGGCTTGACTGGTTCGATATTAAACCATTATGAATGGTTCTACGTTGAATTAAGGGCTTCGCCATGCGCCGACGTGACTTCATCCGAATTCTCGGAGGCGGGGCGATCCTGGCCGCCACCGCCTGCGCTCCCACGGAGAGCGACCCCCGCGCGGCCTGGGTCAATCCGGGCGCCGGCGAGACCGACCTGCGCCGCAAGGCCCTGTCCTGGGCGATCCTGGCGCCCAACCCGCACAACATGCAGCCGTGGATCGTCGACCTGTCGGTCGCCGACGAGATCACGCTCTACATCGACAAGACCCGCCTGCTGCCGGTCACCGACCCGTTCAATCGACAGATCACCATCGGCTGCGGCGCGTTCCTCGAGTTGCTCGTCATGGCGCTGGCGGAGTTTGGCGGCGTCTCGGCGACAACAGACCTGTTTCCCCGGGGCGAGGCGCATCCGCTCCTCGACGACCGGCCTCTGTTCCGCGTCAGGCTCGCCTCGCGGGGCGCGACCCGGTCGCCGCTGTTCAGCCAGATCCTCAACCGCCGAACCAACCGCGGGCCGTTCACCGAGCGAGAGGTCGATCCATCGGCGGCGGCCAACCTGCTTGGCGGCTTTCAGCCGGTCGGCGGCGCCGACTGCACGGTCACCGTGACTCCCGAACGCGTGGCCCGCCTGCGCGCGCTGGTCTACCGGGGCGCCGAGATCGAGGCCCATACCCCGTCAGCCCATCGCGAGAGCGTCGAGCGGACCTTCATCGGCGCCAGGGCGGTCGCCGAACATCCGTGGGGCATCTCGCTCGACACCCCGATGATGACGGCCATGTACAGCGTCGGCCTGCTGACCCAGGCGAAGATGGCCACGCCGGGCTCGATCGCCTTCAGGGAAGCGCTGAAGTTCCTGAAGACCGCCGCCGACACCAGCCAGAGCTTCGTCTGGATCACGACCGCCACCAACACCCGCGCCGAGCAGGTCGCCGCCGGACGGGCCTACGTCCTGGCCAACCTGTCCGCCGCGAAGTTCGGCCTGGCCATGCATCCCTGGAGTCAGGGCCTGCAGGAATACGCCACCCAGAAGCCGGTCTTCGACGCCCTGCACAGGGAGCTGGCTCCGACCGGCGGCCGCATCCAGATGCTGGCCCGGATCGGCTACCCGAAGGACGATGTCCCGCCCGCGCCGCGCCGGGGCCTGGCCGCCCAGCTGAGGAAGACCTGATGGCCGCCGAACCCAGGGATCGCCCCGATGTGCGGGTGATGACCGAGATCGGCATCATCGCCCAGCTGTCGACGGCCAGTCTCGAGCGCACCCTGCCGGACGGCATGAGCGCGGCGCAGTTCGGCGTGTTGACCCACTTCATGCGTCGCGGCGGGACCGAGACGCCGGCCCAACTGGCCCGGGCGTTCCAGGTCACCAAGGGGGCGATGACCAACACCCTGCAGCGACTCGAGGCCCAGGGCTTCGTCAGGATCGTCGGCGACGAGACCGACGGCCGGCGCAAGCTGGTCACCCTCACGGAGGCCGGGGCGCGGGCGTTCAACGCCGGACTCGGCGCGATGAAGCCGCATCTGGACGCCATGCGCGCGGCCTTCACCGAGGACGAGTTCAAGGCCGCCTTGCCGTTCCTGCAGGCGCTGCGGATATGGCTGGACGAGAACCGGTAGCGTCCAGCGAACGCCTCAGTGCGGCTTCACCTTCAGGATGCCGCCATCGGTCGCGATCACCTTGACGGCCTGGTCGGCCGCCGGGGGCGCGTCCTCGTCGGTCACCGCGGCCCATTCCTTGCCGTCGATGAACACCCGGCCGCGGCCGTGCTCGAAGGCCCCGACCGCCGTGCCGACATGCCCGACCAGCCGGCCGACGTTGTCATTGATGTCCGGCCCCTCGCCCGAGGCGTTCCGCGGCAGGTAGCGCCGGGCCAGCAGCGTCGAGGCGATGGTCAGCACCGCGAAAACCGCCAGCTCGACCGTAAAGTCGCCCTTCAGCAGGACAGTCAGCGCGGCCACCACGGCCGCGCAGGCGGCCGGCCACAGCAGCCAGCCGGTGCCGGTGGCCACCTCGGCCGCCAGGATCAGCGCCGCGATCGCCGCCCAGATCCAGAACGGATGGGCGACATAGAGGTCAGCCAGCCAGGTCATGGCGGTCCCCCTAGGCCTTGGTGCGGGGAACGGCCGCGCCGCCCCCGCCCGACGACGGCCGGTTGTCGGCCAGCGACTTCACCAGCTCGCCAATCCCGGCCACGGCGCCGGTGATGCCGGCGAAGTCGGCCGGCACGACGATCATCTTCGAGTTGGGGCTCGCCGCGAGGCTGGCGAAGGCCTCGACGTACTTCTGCGCCACGAAGTAGTTGATCGCGTTGAGGTCGCCGCGGGCGATGGCCTCGGACACGAAGGCCGTGGCCTTGGCCTCGGCCTCGGCTTCCCGCTCGCGCGCCTCGGCGTCGCGGAACGCGGCCTCGCGCCGGCCCTCGGCCTGCAGGATGGCCGACTGCTTGGCCCCTTCGGCGCGGGCGATGGCCGCCTGCTTCTCGCCATCGGCCTCGGTGATCACCGCGCGCCGTTCGCGCTCGGCCTTCATCTGGCGCGCCATGGCGTTGGTGATGTCCGGCGGCGGGGTCAGGTCCTTGATCTCGATGCGCGTGGCCTTGACGCCCCAGGGGTTGGTCGCGTGGTCGATGGTCGCCAGCAGGCGGGTGTTGATCTGGTCGCGCTGGCTGAGCACCTCGTCCAGCTCCATCGAGCCAACCACCGTGCGCAGGTTGGTCATGCACAGCTGGCTGATGGCATAGGTCAGGTTGTCCACGCGATAGGCCGCCGCGGCCGCGTCCATCACCTGGATGAAGACGATGCCGTCGACCTTCACCACGGCGTTGTCCTTGGTGATGACCTCCTGCTGCGGAACGTCGAGCACCTGCTCCATCATGTTCACGCGGCGGCCGATCCCCTCGATGAAGGGCGTCAGGATGGCGATCCCCGGCTTGAGCGTGCGGGTGTAGCGGCCGAACCGCTCGACGGTGTACTCGCGCCCCTGGGGCACGATCTTGATCACGCTGACCAGCAGGAACAGCGCCAGCACGATCAGCACGACGGCGAAAATTGCGAAGGACATTTGTCCCCTCCAGACTACTCGCCGCGCTTCCCGCCAAGGTGGTTGCCGGTTTGGCGATCAGGAAGCGCGGCAAGCAGAAATCAAGGAGCCTTTTCTCTCGCGCGGATCGAAATGACCTGCGCGAGAAAGGCTCCTGGAGGCGAATCTAGCGCGGCGCGGGGGGCGCCGCCACGGAATCCGGACCGGCCGCTTCCGATTCTTCGACCGGGGCGTCGGAGCCCAGATCGCGCACCACGCGGGTGATGCTGCTGAGCCGGCCGGCCAGCGCCTGGCCCTTGCGCGCCACGGCCTGCTCGGCCCGCTTGCTGGCCGGGCTGCAGGACGGGAACTCCGTCTGACGGGTGGCGAAGCCACTGTTGAACTGCTGTTTCAGCCGGCCGTCGAAGGCCGCGTCGGCGGCTTCGGTGTCGGTCAGCCGGACCATGCGGTCGCGCCAGAACTGATCGCTCTCGCCTTCACAGGCCTGTCTCAGCGCGTGGCTCTCGCCCAGCGCATAGGCGAGGTCGAGCAGGGTCTGCCGCTCGGGCGGCGGCCGCTCCTGGGCTCCAACGGGCAGCGCGAAGGCGCTGAACATGGCGATGGCGAAGACGCGCCTGTGCATGGCCCGATGTAACGGCAAGCGGGCCCCGCTGTCACCGGTGCGCAAGCCACGGGCGAGGTGATCGGGCGGAACTCCGGGCGGGGGAATCTGTTTCCCGACCATGGCGTTCGTCCCCAAGCCGTCCCGGCCGTGAGTCCGGAATTCCTGTTCACCGAGCTGGCCGACCGCGCCCGCGCCCTTCCGCCCTGGGTCGCGAGCGCGCTGGTCCTGGCCGTCGCCCTGGCGCTGGCGCTGGCCCTTCACGCCGCCATCGAGACGGCGGCGC